>JBFKJL010000158.1:0-6214 GCA_041631795.1 Saprospiraceae bacterium
ACAGCTGTAGGAATGACCAATGGATTGAATGGCGCCCTAGTGATCATGATCATTGCTGTAGTGGCATCGGTCGTCATCATGATGTTGTTTGCAGTACCGGTTGGCCGATTTGTCAATAAGCATCCGACCATACAGATGCTGGGACTTTCATTTCTCATCCTGATCGGATTTATGTTGATCATAGAAGGTGCACATATTGCGCACCTTTCTTTCATGGGTAACGAGGTTGGTGCCGTACCAAAGGGATACTTGTATTTTGCCATTGCTTTTGCGCTTTGTGTTGAGTTCTTGAACATGAAATTGCGTAAAAAAATAAGACCGATCCAGTTGCACGGAGCAGGAGAGAATGCCACAGAAGAAGGATTACTTTAAAAAGATTGCCATGGATTTTAACCTAAAAAGAGATATTGTGTTCTTTGATATCGAGTCCACGGGCCTGAATGTCCTCAGGGACAGGATTGTGCAGATCGCCCTGATTAAATATAAAAAGGAAGGCGGGCCACCGGAGGAGCGATCCTACATGATCAATCCCGGAATACCCATTTCCGAGGAAGCTATGGCGGTACATGGGATCACACCTGAAATGGTGCGTAACAAGCCCACTTTTCCGCAGTTGGCTGATGAAATATGGGCCTTTATTGGGGATGCGGATCTGGCGGGGTATAACTCCGACAGATTTGATATTCCGATGCTTATGGAAGAGTTTGCACGGGTAGGCTATACGCTGGATACAGAGACCAGGCGGACGATTGATGTGCAGAAAATATTCTATAAAATGGAACCCAGGACCTTGTCCGCTGCCTACATGCTCTATTGCGGTAAAAAGATTGAAAATGCCCACGATGCTCTCGAGGATGTCAGGGCAACCGTTGAGGTGCTCAAAGGGCAGATTGAGTGCTATAAAGACGAGGATCATGTGGATGGGGATGGTTTTGTGACAAAACGACCCATACAAAATGATATGGCTAAACTGGCGGAATTCACTTCGGATTCAAGAATGGTGGATGCCACTCAACGCCTTAAGTACGACCACAAGGGCAATATTGTTTTCAACTTTGGCAAATATGTCGGCCAGAATGTGGCTGAAGTGTTATCCAGGGATAAGCAGTACTATAACTGGATGTTGGAAAAGGAATTCTCCTCCCAGGTCAAACAGACCATCAAAAAACTTGTCCGGGATCATGAAAAAGATATTCACGGGGATTAGTTGCCTGATCTTCATCATCCTATGGACGTCCTGCGAAGACAAAACGAGCGGGTGCCTCGATCCATATGCTGAAAATTATGATGTCACGGCAGATAACGCTTGCGATGGGTGTTGTGAATTCCCCACTGTGGAACTCAAACTTTCACTGCGGTTTGACACGCTCGCCTTTTCTGCAGATTCTCTTTATTCAGTCGGACAGGACACCAATTTTCGGTTTCGATCGATGAAATTCCTCTTTTCAGGATTTCATTTCATTGCGCAAGATTCGGTCGTCCAAATTGTGGATTCTCTGTGTGATGAGTCCAGGTGCTGGCGGTCGGACTTCACCTATGTAGATATTCATGATTTGGATAAGACATTAGGCCATGTCCGGTACTCGGGTCTCATTGACAGGGTAACTTTATCGGCTGGCATCCCGGAGACATTGTACCCGCTGTTAGAAACATTTTCAGCCATGGATGCGGAATTGGCGACAGCCAGGGACAGCATGGGCATTGAAGGTGAGGAAAGCCTTGCCCTCATGGCATTTGATCTTTACCGGGATTCTGTCTTTGTAAATACTTATCGCCTGATTGATGCCACTGATACACTGGTTATAGGTGGGACCTATGTGAATGATATCACAAAAGGTCAAGGATGGAAAGTAGAACTTGAATTTGATTTGGCCGGGTTGTTGAATGGTATTGAATTTTCTACCATGACCGAAGAGGAAGTCGAAGTGGCCATGCTGGCCAATTTTCTCAAAGTATGGTCGCTCAGATAAAACTTTGAGGAGTAAATGGATGTTTTAATTAAAGAGATTATGCTTATGAGAAAGATAATTGCATTGGTGGGTGTTATGGCACTGTTTGCCTCTTGTGGTGATGACAACGGTAGCCTGGATATCGTCTTTAAGGCCACTTATGATAACAATCCGCTCATTTTGTTCGACGACCTGGATTACGGTGATAATAAAATCAGGATTACACAGTCTGATTTTTATATTTCTGATATCACGCTGACAGATGAAGATGGCAGTGCTATCCTGCTCAAGGATATTGATTTTGTGGATTTTACGAATACCAATACAGATCTGGGTTCGGCGGAATCAGGCATTCGGTTTTCGTACAGCGATATTCCGGAGGGCACGTATGACATGCGGTTCAGCGTCGGCGTGCCTCAGGATCTGAACAGTCAAAAGCCTGAAGATTTTTCAAGCAGCCATGTTTTAAATAAGCAGGGATATTTCTGGGATGCATGGGATAGTTTTATTTTCCAAAAAATCCAGGGAAAGTACGATGTCGATCAAAGCGGAAATTTTGATCTTGGCTTTATATTCCATACTGGAACGGACAACTTGTACAGAACACTTTTGCTGCCTCAGCCCATTGTCATTACTTCAGATCCGACAGAGGTTGTACTGACTCTTGATCATAAAAATTTGTTTCTGGATGGCAACCAATTATTTGATATCGAGGCCAATCCTGCCAATCACGACCCCGACAATGTCGGGCCCATTCAGATGATTGCAGATAACCTGGCCTCATCATTTTTAGTCCAATGAGAAAAATATTGTTTGTACTGTTGATCTCTTCTGTTTTCAGTTGCGGTGATGATCCAACACCGGTTCCATCAGGAGTGGATCTTACGGATATCGCCTACAATCCAGTTGAATACAGTTTTAAAATTCCGGATCATTTTCCTGAAATCGAACAGGATCCCGCCAATATTGCTACTGTGGACGGGGTGCAGTTAGGTCGCATGCTTTTTTACGATCCGATCATGTCCAAGGACAGTACCATGTCATGCTTTAGTTGTCATGCGATGAATGGCAATTTCACAGATAGGCTGAAGTTCAGTACAGGCGTTGAAGGCCTTTCCACACCGCGAAGTGCCATGACCCTTCTCAATATAGGATATCATTACGATGGTTTGCTGTGGGATGGGCGTTCACCGAACCTCGAACACTTGGCACTCTTGCCAATAGAGGATCCGATAGAACTCAATACTTTTTGGCCTGTCGTCATGGAAAAACTAAAGAATCACGATGAATATCCTTCGCGTTTTCGAAAGGCATTCGGTATTGAAAATTCGGATGAAATGACCAAAGAATTGGCTGCCAAAGCCATTGCACAATTCACAAGGACAATCATAAGTTCAGGCAGCAGTAAATTTGACAGGGTTGCAGCAGGGCTTGATGTCTTTACTGATGATGAGTATGAAGGGTACGAGATGTTTTTTGATCTCAACCCCGATTTGCCGGATGCTGAATGTGGGCATTGTCACAGTGGCTTTTTGTTCACGACAAATGAATATTTAAACAATGGGATTACCGAAGCGGCGACATTGGATGATTTTTCTGATAAGGGATTTGGGATGGTGTCAGGCAATAGATTTGACAATGGAAAATTCAAAGTCCCGACATTGCGCAATATCGAGTTCTCCGGACCTTATATGCACGATGGCAGGTTTGAATCATTTGCGGATGTTCTCCAGCACTATAATTCTGGTGGCAAATCGTCACCCAATAAAAACGAATTGATCTATCCTCTGGGTCTGACGGACGCACAATTGGCCAAACTGACAAAGTTTATCGAAACACTCAGGGACACTGAAGTTTTGAACAGGGAAGAATATTCCAATCCTTTTGAATAAAGGAAATCTGGCCTGTCCATTGAAGTTTATTGCATGATAAGCCACAGGGGCATTGTTGATATAAAATCAGCTCAACTGCTTAAATGTGAGTATCCTGGTTTGGCTCCAAGATGATTCTCATTAAATTTGTATAAAAAATCAAATCGAATGTCTGTCAAAGAGATCCTTTCAGCAGCGCTGATACTTTTTTCAGTGATTGATATCCTTGGCAATATCCCTGTTGTCATCAGCCTTAAAGAACAGGGTAAGAATATCGAATCAGGAAAGGCGACCATTGCAGCTGGGGTATTGATGATCCTGTTTTTATTTGTAGGTGAGCAAATCCTGAAGCTCTTTGGTGTGGATGTCAGCTCGTTTGCTGTTGCCGGGGCTATTGTCATATTTATCATCGGGATGGAAATGATCATGGGCATTACGCTGATCCATGAGGAACCCGACCTTCAATCTTCATCGCTTTTTCCGCTTGCGTTTCCCATGATTGCCGGAGCTGGCACATTGACGACCATTTTATCGCTGCGGGCCGAATATGAAACCCTGAGTATCCTACTGGCGATAGCCCTGAATATGGTGTTTATTTACCTGATGATCCACTTTTCTGATTGGATACACAAAAAGATCGGTCGATCCGGAGCTGTTGTGATCAGAAAGATATTTGGTATTGTTTTGCTTGCTATTGGTATCAAGCTCTTTAAGACGAATTGGGCGTTGTAGTGAGTTAAATAGTTAACAATCATCAGTAACCAGCAAACAGAAACCAGTAAAAAGTTGGACAGTAAATAATTTGTAACACAGGAAGTGGTTAAAGAGTCGGGATAACTGGATTCGAACCAGCGACCTCACGCCCCCCAGACGTGCACTCTAACCGGACTGAGCTATATCCCGAGTTAAGTTTAAGTCGAAGTTGAAGTTGAAGTTGAATTAATGAAGTAATGGTTACATCTTCAACATCAGCTTAGACTTCAACTTCAACTTATTAATGGTGAGGATACGCAGACTCGAACTGCGGACCTCTTGCCTGTCAAGCAAGCGCTCTAAACCAACTGAGCTATACCCTCGTGTCTTATCCGGAGTTTAAAATTTCATCCAGGTGACTGGAATCTTCCGGTATGGTCCATTTTAATATTAAGGGGTTTTAAGTCATTAAAGAAATTATTAGCACTCATGACCCGGTTTAAAAAAGACCTCGCTCAATAATTCTTTTAATTATTGAGGACTGCAAAGATACGGATTGGATTTGATTTTCGTTACTCATTAAACCTAGAATTTGCTTTTGAAATGGTTCCAGGAAGCTGACATTGCAGTGAATGGGATTACATTTTATGCATGAATATCCCTACATTATGTAGGTTCTAAAGCTTAACGATCATGAAATCTCTAATTCTTTCAATTTTATTTGGGTTTTCGACGAGAAGTTCATTTCTGGCCCAAAACTGTATTATCACAAACTTCAGCATAAAATCTGAAGGGAATGGAGCACAATCCAGCTTCCAGATGAGCATCACAACTTTCTCAATTGATAATGTAGTTTACGCTCAAATTGAGCAGATTCAGGTCATACTGATTCTGCGATGGATCATCAAAGCGATCCTTCCTGATCAATGAGCTCAATCCCCATTCAGAATTAAGGCCTAATACGAGTTTGTTAGTTGGTTTCCAGATCACACCTGCATGCAGCCCCGCATTCGTATTATTGAAAAAGTAGTTTTCAACCTCTGTATTGTTCTTAAGAATATTTTGTCTTGCAACAGCTGTTTTGAGATTTGAATGGATCTTCTCGTTGTAGGTGTATCGCAGATTCAAACCCGTTGCCAATAGGATATCAGTTGATGCCTGGAAAGTGATACCGAGTGGAATATATACCTGGGCAATATTGCTCAGAGCTTTGAAGTAGAGGTGTTCCTGTTCCAGGTCGCCTGAGGATATCTGGGATAATTTACTGACTTCAGGACTTGCTTTTCCCGCTCCAAAAAGAGGCACAAAGGTATATTCCCTGGAAAGAAAACTCAATCCCGCTCCAATGTTGAAACCCCAATTTTCTGCCAGTGGCAGTAAAGCTGTCAACTGCCCACCCCAACCTGTAAACTCTCCATTGGTGGACATGGAAAGAGTGGATCCTGCTGATAATGTAAACCCCAGTCCTGTCGTCATGTCTTCTGGGGTGTATTCATTCAATTTTCCTTGTATTTTATCGTATACGCCGCTTTGGTTCTCCTGAATGATGGGCATGTTATTCAATACAAGCTTGTTTAAATCCCGAACCTGCATTTTTACTGGCAGGACGAGGGCTTGATGACTGTCATTAAAGCCTCGAGTTTGGGTGTGATATTTATTTTCAGATAATAGATCTGCATGACCAGCAGTAGACTCGTTGCC
>JBFKJL010000159.1:0-6206 GCA_041631795.1 Saprospiraceae bacterium
AGAATAGCGCTCAAATCAAATCCTTTGTAATTGACACCCAGGCTCAGGCCGATGATATGCTTTGGCCAAGGATTACCAATGTGCGTTATATCGTCTGAATTGATGACACCATCCAAATTTGTATCTACAAATCTCAGATCACCAGGCCCGGCTTTTGGCTGAAGCGGATCACCGTTTGCGTTAATGTGTGAGAAGACCTCTTCCTGTGATTGGAAGATGCCATCTGTCATATAGCCTACAAAATGCCCAACAGGAAAGCCCTCTGTCATTCGAGTAATGGGCGTATTCCGTACTGGCCAGCCCCACCCGGTCAGGAAACCTGCATCCCCTGCTACGTTGATCACTTCATTGGTGAAGGTGGTGTAGTTCAATGCCGTGTTGATCTTGACATCACCCATCCTGATCTTGTAATTCAATGCCAATTCGAGTCCGGTATTGCGTATCTCTCCAAGATTACTGATGGGATTGTTGGTCGCTCCGATATATCCCGGAATGTTTTGGGCCATCAGCAAGTCTTTGGTTGTCTTACGGTAGAAATCGACTTCTGCAGTCAATTTGTCATCCCACATGCGCACTTCCATGCCCACATCAAACTGGACACTTTCCTCCCATTTAATGTTGGGATTTGGCGGTGTAGCGAGAGAAGCACCGGTGTTCAGCGACTGATCAAGTCCAAAGGGGTAGGTAAAAACATTCTCAACTCTTGCGGCATAGGTGAGGGGTGCAATCCTGTCGTTTCCATTGACACCCCAGCTCGCTCTCAGTTTCATGAAACTCACAGGACCGACGTTGAAGAATGGTTCATCGGACAAAACCCAACCGACTGAAAACGAAGGAAACAATCCAAAGCGGTTGGCTTCTCCAAAATTGGACGAACCGTCCCTGCGTAAGGTAGCAGTAAACAGATACTTGCTGTCATAATCGTAGATCACGCGTCCAAAATAACTGAACAGCCTGTAATCCACACCTTTGCTTCCGTAGGCTAGATCGAGTGAATCCTGTCCGGCATTGATGTTTTGCCAGTTGTCGTCAAACTTTACTGCATCCGGAATATTTTCAGTCGATCCACCAGCTGGTTCGCTTCTTTCAGCCCTGTAGGATGTTCCGAGAACGACATTAAAGCTGTGCACATCCAACTGCTTGGTATAATTGGCGTAATTTTCAAATTGCAGTGATTGGAAAAAGCCATACCCCTGGGATACGTCGTTGTTTACATTTACAAAAGCTGGGGTAAACCTGTAATCCGGCTGAAAGCTCCGGAAGTTGAACCATGAATAGTCAATCCCCATGTCTGTATGGAATCTTAAACCTTCCATAGGTGTGATATCCATATATACATTACCTACGATCTGGTCTGCATGACCTGAATTGTCAGCGAGAAATAATCGGCTCAATGGGTTAATGTACTCCTTCTGGACCCATTCAGACTGTTCGAAGCCGTACTGTTTGTCTGCATTATACACATCAGTGATGGGATCGTAAGCAAAGGCATCCGCGATGACCGTGCCAAAGGCGTTATTGACCCCGATGGACTGATTTTCCACGCGGTTTATGTAGAGATTTTCACCAACGGTTACGTACTCATTAATGTCTTTGGAACCGTTGAGTCTGGCTGAATACCTTTTGTAGTTTGACTTTTCGGCACCAATGACACCATTCTCATCCCAGTATTCCAGGGACAGATAGAGGTTGTTGGCTGTAGCAGTGAGCCTGTGGGATTGCAGGGTGGCATCTTCAAAAATTTGATCCATCCAGTTTGTATTGAATGTTTGATCGCCAATCTGCGGGAAACCGAGTGAGTTCAGGGAATTCAGCTGATTCCCATTCGCAAATTTTTCCCTGGTCAAAAGGATATAGTCATCTGCCCCCAGCATTTCCGGCAACTTCCAAGGCTTGGAGATCGAGGTAAATCCTTCGTATTTTATTTTACCCTTGGCATCTTCTGAGCCTTTTTTGGTTGTGATAATGACAACGCCATTGGCTCCACGCGCACCATAAATGGCTGCGGATGCGGCATCTTTGAGGACATCTATAGATTCAATGTCATCAGGATTGATGTTGTCTATACCTGAAACTTGCAATCCGTCGACGACATACAACGGTGAATTGTCGCCATTTGTGCTAACGCCCCGGATCAGGAGCGAATTTCCGCTTCCAGGCTGACCTGAAGACTTGTTCACTATGAGTCCGGATACCTGGCCTTCGAGGGCAGACTGGACATTTTGAACCTGGATGCCTTCAATACTTTCAGCTGATAATTTTGAAATGGAGCCGGTCGCGACCCGTTTCTTTTGGATACCATAGCCGATCACCACGATTTCATCGATCACCTGGGCGTCCGGATACATGACAATATCGATCACAGTCCTGTCTCCGATAACTTCTATAACAGGAGAGTAACCAGTATATGAATATTGAAGGGTATCATATCCCTCTGGGACATCTAACTCGTATTTCCCTTCAAAATCTGTAATTGTACCAATGGATGTGACCTGGATTAAAATAGAAACCCCAATTAATCCAAAAGGGTCATCAGAAGCTGTAATTGTACCTGTAATTGTCCTGTCCTGTGCCTGTAATAGCAGCCCAAACAGTACAAAAAATAAAAAGTAAATGTGGCGCATGGTGATTTAGTTGTTTTTTCTGGTTAAAGACTTTCAAAGCTAATATCTAATCCGAACTTTATTTGATTAAAAGACTACATCAATACTACATCAGCATAAAAAAGTCAGTATCTCAGTAATACTTCGCGATGTCTAATAATAATAGTAATTGCTTATTTTGTCAAGCTCAGCGTAATTGCTCAATTCTAAAGTCAATTCTTAATCAACTCTAAAGTCCTTTGTTGTATAGACACACAGTAAATGGTGATTGGTTGGCAATCAAAGTAAACATTATCAATACATAACTTTATCAGCAAGTCAAATCAGGATTTTACGAGTGTCGCTTCGATTTCTTCAAGAGATTTGCCCTTGGTTTCCGGCACGACAAAAAGGATGAATATAACACCTAAGGCTGCAAATATACCATAAATGAGAAAGGTCAGTGAGCTGCCAAGATTTTCGAGTTCCCAGGGAAATACGAGCTGAACACCGAAGCTCACTGCAGAATTGATCAGTCCCACAAAAGATATGGCAAGACCCCTGATCCAGTTGGGGAAAAGTTCTGAAAATAAAACCCACATAACTGGTCCGATGGAGACGGCAAAACTCGCAACGAATCCAAGTATACAAAACAGTATCAGCATCGCATTCATATTAGCGCCTGCTGCAATGAGCTGGGATTCATAGATTGTTGCTGATTCTTCTCCGAGGTGTTGCCTCAAAGCCGATTTGAATGCAAGGTCATTGTCAAAAGTCTGACCGGACATTGGTATTAATCGGGTAGTATTGATTTCCGCGGGCAGAGAGGACAGAGCACTTTCATCAAGGGTGTAAGTGGCATTCATGAAAGCATAGGATAGCAGAAACATTGTCGTCGCGATACCAGTCACGCCAAAAACGAGCAGAGGTTTTCTGCCCAATTTGTCTATAAGCGCAATGGCGACGAGAGTGAAAAAAAGATTGATCAACCCCACATAGATGGCTTGAGTGAATGAGGCATCTGTCCCGATGCCGGATTGTTCGAAGATCATTGGCGCATAAAAGAAGACAGAATTGATTCCGGTTATTTGTTGGAGTATGCCTATGACGATCCCAATGAGCAGCACAAGCCTCAAAGCTGGTTTAAAGAGTTCCCTGACCTTGGTCTTATCGGCAGCCTGTTCCTGCTCGATGCTTTTTTTGACACCATCAATGACAACTTTTGCCTCAGGGAGCCCAACTGCTTTTGACATGACTGATACGGCCTCGTCGAATCGCCCTTTCATTGCCAGCCACCGTGGACTTCTTGGTACTAAAAAGAGAGCACCAAAATAGATCAATGCCGGAAGGGCCTCAAGTCCCAGCATCCAGCGCCAGTTATAGTCTTCAAATTTCAGTGATTGTGCCCATAAAGCTTCTGACTGCCCAAGTTTGAGTATCATGTAATTTGTGAAAAAAGCGACCGAGATACCCACAACTATATTCAACTGGTTAAATGACACCATTCTGCCTCTTAAATGGGCCGGGGAAATTTCAGCAATGTACATGGGCGCTATGATGAGCGAGGCACCGACCCCCAATCCACCTATCATTCGAGCAATGACCAGAAAAACAAAAGAAGGGGCAATGGCCGAGCCAAAGGCAGAAATGAAATACAGGACAGCAGCAATGACAAGAACACTTTTACGGCCTATCCGGTCGCTCAATGGACCGGCCAACATCATGGCAAGAGTCGCGGAAAGAGTCAGGGAACTGACAGCCCAGCCCAATTCGATCTTGGTGAGCTGGAACTCAATTTCAATGAATTTATTGACCCCGGAAATGACGGAAGCATCGAATCCCATGAGAAATCCACCTAAAGCGACGATAAAGGCAATGGTGACTACATTTTTCGTGTTATGACTCATGATTTAGATTTTTTATGATGCCGTTGATCCCTCTCATTTTGCGTGAAAGGACTAAAGTTAGGCTTTACGGCAGTCCCAAAATAATAAATAAAGACTATTTTAATGTTGCCGGATGGGAATCATGGATTTTCATCCGGGATAACCATTAAATGAATGCTTAAGGGTTGAGATCGTTTTGTCATGAATAAACCAAAGGTATTTGAGACTGATAGATTATTGATCAGACCTTATACGCTGAATGATGTCCGAGATGCGTATGAGATGAATCGTGACCCGCGCGTTCAAAAGTACATTCTTGACGAAGGGCCAATGACCCTTGAAAATATGCACATCATTATCCGGGATCACGTTCTTGGAGACTATTCGAAACACGGTTTTGGACGTATGGCGGTTGTCCACAAAGCCGATGACCGGTATATAGGTTTTACAGGTTTGAAATACCTTCCTGAATTTGATAAAGTGGATATTGGCTATCGATTGGATGTGGATTACTGGGGGCGCGGCCTGGCGACTGAATCCTGCCGCCCAATGATCAGATATGGATTTGAGGAACTTGGACTTTCAGAAATCATTGCATTGGCCTTTTCTGAAAATAAAGCCTCTGTAAGGGTTATGGAAAAGCTCAATATGAAGTACAAATGCAATATGCTCTATGAAGGTGTGGATGTGGTTTATTTTGAATTAACAGAGGAATACTGGAGAAGTTGTGAACTCTGACAAGACAGCATTGTTTATAAAAGCAAAGGCTGGTGTAAAAAAAGGGCGCGATGCTTTTTCATCAGCTTATATCTGAGTAATTTTGAAACATGTCTAAACTAGATAAAAAAGCTTTCCTAAAAGAGATTGACGCTTCTTTGGATGACATCAGGCCACATCTGGCTGTCGATGGTGGTAATGTAGAAGTCGTTGATCTGACTGATGACATGACAGTGATGATAAAGTGGTTGGGGAATTGCAGCAATTGCACAATGAGCGGCATGACCATGGTGGCCGGTGTTGCTCAAACCATTAAGTCGAGGTTTCCTGAAATCAGGGGAGTAGAAGCAGTTAATGGACTGGCGCAATGACACGAGCGCAACTTTATGAAAAAATCCTACAGAAGCAGTCATGTCTTTGTGTTGGCCTCGATGTGGATACGGAGCGGATTCCGGAATTTCTGAAGTCGACGGATGACCCTGTATTTGAATTTAACAAAAGCATTATTGAAGCGACTGCCGACCTCTGTGTTGCCTATAAACCCAACATTGCTTTTTACGAATCCCTCGGCCCGAAAGGTTGGGACAGCTTGCAAAAAACCATGGATTTTATTCCTGACGGGCATTTTATCATTGCTGATGCTAAACGGGGTGACATCGGGAACACATCAGCAAAGTATGCCCAAACCTTTTTCGAGACCTATAATGCAGATGCAGTGACCGTGGCCCCTTACATGGGAGAAGATTCGGTGCGGCCCTTCCTGGGATTTGAAGGCAAGTGGGTTATCTTGCTTGCCCTGACCTCCAATCCGGGCAGCATGGATTTTCAGTATTTTTCTGATTCTGAAGGGATCATGCTCTACGAGCGTGTGCTTGGGCTATCGGCTGCATGGGGAACCTCTGAAAATATGATGTATGTTGTCGGAGCGACCCACCCGGAATCTCTTTACAGAGTCAGATCGATTGTTCCTGATCACTTCTTGCTCGTTCCCGGTGTTGGGGCCCAGGGAGGTTCCATTGGG
>JBFKJL010000160.1:0-6204 GCA_041631795.1 Saprospiraceae bacterium
AAATCTTCGCTTTCAAGCAATGATGGGTTGTTATTGTGATCAATGATCCCACAACCAAATTTAAAAACACCACCTCCGGGGGAATAATGATCCAGATCCACACCAATAGACCAGTCATTGATATTTGACAGCGCTTCAATTCCATAACTGTTAGATGATAAAGAATCTGCCACCTCAAATAAATATTGATAACTCCCTTTGGAACTGTAATTGTATTGGGTCACGCCAAGACGGAGGTTGAAGAAGAATGATCGCCCAATGGATTGATGCCATGACATGGCCAGCAGGTCGTTCCCCCACTCAATTCTGTTAATGTCATTGACCTGATCATTCATGCCATTGAGGTCCAATTCCCTTTTAAACCGAACAAGATCGTTGCCTGTATACCCGGAAAAGCTGATCCGACTCGATGGCGTAAACCAGTATGTGAACTTGCCGTACAGATCAGAATAATTAAGTGCAGTATCTGTAAAATCAAGTTGCCTCTTCAATAAAGGTGACGCCAGGTAAGAAAACCAAGATGTTCTCGCGGCTAAATTAAAGGTGGCCCTGTCTTCTATCACAGGTCCTTCCATTTGAAGGTCTACCCCTTCAATTCCAATACCGAGTTTTTTAGATATCTTTTCCCTGTCGCCTTCCTTTAACCGGACATTCACAACGGAAGACAGGCGTCCTCCATACCGGGCGGGAAAACCGGTCTTGAAGAATTTGACATCCTTGATGGCGTCAGTAATGAATATTGAATTGATGCCCCCGAGATGTGAAGCTTCATACAAGGCCAACCCGTCTAGAAGGATCAGGTTTTGGTCCGCACCACCCCCACGGACAAGGAGCCCGTTTTGGGCTTCATAACCAGAGTGCACCCCAGGATTCTGCCTAAGACCGTAAAACAGATCGGATTTGCCGGTGAGGCCCGAACCTTCATCAATATCTGACAGGGATATCCGCCCGAATTGTTCCTGAAGGATGTCATTCTGTTGGCTTTTAATTATAACTTCCGGAATCAGGTTGTCTGTAGATAATTCGATGATGTAAAATGGTTTGAATGGCCGAAATGAGATGATCTTCGTCGCAAAACCCAGGTATGATGCATAAATATGAGAGTCTGTGGCCGGGACTGTTAATGTAAAAAAGCCGTCTTCATTTGTATAGACACCTTCGGTCTTTTGACTGTTGAAAACTGCAGCGCCAACGATAGTTTCCTTACTTCCAGCTTGACGCACTATTCCAGATAATGTGAACCTTAATACCGGTGTCAAAACGATTTTTCCAGGTGCTGTGCGTTGACTTTCTATTTCCCAGGAATAAAGAAAAAGTTTGCCAATATCTTCAAGACTGTACTTTCCGCCTCTAATTAACTTCACGGAATCAAGAGGCACCTGGTTTGCACTGTACGCAAACGAAATGGCCCAGTGGGATTCGGCCCTATCCATGACTTCCTCAAGTGTATACTTTCCTTTGGAAAGAATAAGGTCATGCGTTGGACTCTGTGCTGTACACACGTAAATCGTCCAGGAAAAGAAGATGGTATAGATTAAGGTTCTCATGCATCAGCACTTCACTTTATCTATGACAATCCGGTTTTCATGTTTTGTGTATGATAATTGAAAAATCTTTTCAAGTTCATTAAGCACCTCGGAAAGGGATTGATTGATCATAGTTGAACTGAATACACAGTCAGGAAGCAGCACACTCTGGCCCATAATAAATTCAATCTTGTAGTGCCGGCCGATATCCTTCAGGACCTTATCGAGTGGCGTGTCCTCAAAGACCAGGCTCTGGGAGACGTAACTCAGGGTATTGCGATCATTGAATCTGAATTTCACATAATTCCCGTTGATTTCCTTTAGACCATCTCCTTTTTCGAGGATGACATCTCTGTCGAGGACATGAACAGCAACGCGCCCTGAGTAGACTTGAACAGCCAGTCCATTCCCGGAATGATCGATATTGAAGGATGTCCCGAGCACCTCGACAAAGACATCAGGCTCAAGCATGACCCTGAATGGTCTGGCATCCTTTGCGATATTGAAATAGGCCTCACCTGACAAACTGACCAGCCGCACTTCTGCAAAGTCATTCTCGACTTTCAACCTCGTTTGGGTGTTTAACCAGATTTGGGAGTCGTCCATTAAGGCGACGTTGACAGGGTCATCGGTGGACTGGAATTCAGACAGCGGCGTTTCACGGATGAAGAGGTAATAAACTGTTGCTGTGGCAAGTAAAATAAAAGCAGCACCAAGAGCAGCCATCTTTAAAACACGATTTCCCTTAGGCCGCATGATTTTACGCCATCCCTTTTGTGAATCAAATTGCTGGTATGACCCCATTTCACTTTCAAGAGGCCAGACAGCATGCATGTCTTCAAGCCATTTGACATTTTCAGCAGTCTCCTCTTTCCAGGACTCCAACTGCCTGTAGTCTTCCTTACCGGATTTGTCATTGAGTAATTGTAATATGATTTTGTTGATATCCATTGACCCCATGCAAATTACTTGAGTTTTTCCCTTAATATTTTAAGTGCCTTAATCATATGATTTTCAACCGTTTTCACGGAGATTCCCAGTGATTGTGCAATTTCGCTGTAAGTTAACCCATTCATCTTGTGCAATACAAATACCTCCCTGCATTTTGGGGACAAATGTCGTAGAGAACTATTTAATTTCTCCATCACCAGGTATTTGTGGGCTACTTCCTCAACAGGCTCCCTCAACTGCCACAGGCTGTTTGCAGCTTGATGCATTGCTGTACGCCTTGAGGAACTTCTCAAATACTCAAGGGCCTTATTTTTTGCTGCTGTAAAAAGTAATCCACGGAGGTTTTGACCGGACTCAATATCATTTCTTTTTTCCCACATACGAGTGAAAACATCCTGGACAATATCTTCAGCAACGGATCGCGAATGGACAATGTGAAAAGCAAAATTGCATAACGGATTATAGTATTGATCGAAGATGTGACGAAAATCAGATTTATTGGTAATATCCACATGAACCTATTGCATTTAATAAAACGATTTTTTGGGCATAAGGGTTTATTCCATTGGAAAAACATCAAGCGCCATCTTCATGGATTCCTCAAATTCCTGAGGATCGATGCCTGTTTCAATATTGGAGTTTTTAAAATACTGGATCAAATGCTCGGTTGGCATATTGCCAGTCAACTTGTCTTTTGCCATAGGGCATCCGCCAAACCCCCTGATCGCACCATCAAAACGCCGGCATCCATTCGAATAGGCTGCAGCAATACTGGTCATAGACTGATCTGGTCGGGTGTGAAAATGCGCACCGAATTCGACATCTGGGTATGGAGGGATAAGGTTTGAGAAAAGGTATGCTATACTCTCTTCTGTTGCCACCCCTATCGTATCTGATAATGCAATGTACTTGATGCCCATATGTGCCAGTTCATCGACCCATTTCTGGCAAATCTCAACATTCCACGGATCCCCATAAGGATTCCCGAATCCCATTGAAATATAAATCACAATTTGCTTGTCATTTTTCACACAGACATCCTGGATATCTTCTACCCTGTGCAAAGATTCCAGTATGGTGGCATTGGTGTTCCTCAACTGGAAGGTTTCAGATATTGAGAAAGGATAACCGAGATACCGGATCTTCTCAAACTGCGCAGCATCCAGCGCTCCTCTGAGGTTAGCGACAATGGCCAGGAGCTGCGTATGCGTAGCATCCATATCAAGATTTTCAAGAACGCTGGCTGTATCCTTCAATTGTGGAATGGCCTTTGGGGATACAAAACTCCCAAAATCAATGACATCGAAGCCGACTTTTAGGAGCTGATTTATATATTGCGCCTTTATATGGGTGGGGATAAATGTCTTAAGCCCTTGCATGGCATCACGTGGCGTTTCAATTATGGCAACATTATTAATTTGCATATCCCTGATCACAATATAAAAGAGTGCAACCAATAATACAATAGATTGTTAAATCAAAAAAAATGAAGAGATCTTTCCTGATGATAGCGGGCTTTGTCATTTTCGTGATAGGTTTTATCGCCCTCGTATTGAGCGTCGTGGGCTTAAAGCTAAGTTACCTGGCTTTTATTGACCGTCCCGGGGCAACTTTCGGCTTTGTTGTCAGGCTCCTTATGATCATTGGGGGCATGGTACTTTTTTACCTCGCTCGAAGTCAATACAAATAAAAAGCCATCCCCTGGAGGATGGCTTTGATCTATACTGTTTTCTAAAGACGAATCGTGTCAGACTGTAACTTTGGCAGACTCGATCGTCTTGATTATTCTCCTTGTCACTTTATAAGGATCCATATTTGAAGCAGGTCTCCTGTCCTCGAGATATCCTTTCCAATCCTGGGCTGTACCTACAGGTATCCGGATTGAAGATCCTCGGTCACTGACGCCATATGAAAAGACGTCAATGGACTGTGTTTCATGAAGCCCGGTCAAACGCTGTTCGTTTTCTGAACCGTATACGGCGATATGATCATCGTGATAATTCCTAAAGGATTCACAAATGCCCATAATGAGTTCCTTGCCTCCCACTTCTCTCATTTCAGCATTAGAAAAATTGGCATGACATCCTGATCCGTTCCAGTCGCCTTTCACAGGTTTTGGCGCAAGTTCAATGTCATATCCATATTCTTCCGCCAGTCTGTACAGCAGGTATCTGGAAATCCACAGGTCGTCTGATGCACTTCTTGCCCCTTTCCCAAAACACTGGTATTCCCACTGTCCCAGCATCACTTCAGCATTGATGCCCGTGATACTAAGACCTGCGGCCAGGCAAATATCAAGATGCTCCTCAACAATGTCACGCCCTGCGACATTGCCATTGCCGACAGAACAATAATACATGCCCTGGGGAGCGGGATAGCCGGAATCAGGAAAACCAAGTGGCCTGTCATTTTTCATCAAAGTATATTCCTGTTCAAATCCAAACCAGTATTCTTCATCATCGTTTTCAATGAGTGCCCTTGTATTGGATTCGTGAGGTGTGCCATCAGGATTAAGCACCTCGGCCATGACCAAATAGCCGTTCTCGCGCATCACATCCTTGTACACGCGCACTGGCTTGAGGAGACAATCCGAGGAGTGGCCTTCAGCCTGTTGTGTAGAAGAACCGTCAAACGACCAGATGGGTAGAACGTCAAGTTCTCCGTTGTAATTATCCAGAACCAGGATTTTTGTTTTGCTTCGTAAATTGTGTTCAGGCTTATAGCCGTCGAGCCAAATGTACTCAAATTTGTAACTTGTCATGATTGTGAAGAGATTGATTAAGTGAATAATTTAAAGTGTAAAACTACATAACAAATTTTTAATATTGGATTAAATCATATATGTTTTTAGAACATATTTCTATTTACCTTTATTGATACTATACTGAAAATCCGTATTTTATCCTGAATTCAGCCGGCCCAGGCATTGATCATTTTGCATCACAAGGCATTTATGATCAAATATTTTTGAATGAAAAGGACGTTCGTTATTTTATTTATCGCATCATTTACTTCAATTCACCTCCACGGCCAACAGCTCCCAAAGGTTGTTGAACAATATCTTGAAGAAAATTATCAAAATCCTAATGCAGAAGGCCTCTTTGTATCACCGGACATCAGTCAACTCGATGAATGTATGGCCAACCCATTAGATCTCAACAAGGCTGGGTATGATGACATGGAAGAATGTCTTTTGATCACCCCCCTTCAGATCGAAGACATCCTCGATCACCGGGAAAAATTTGGACCCTTCATGTATCTTGAAGAACTCCAGGTCATTGCTTCCCTTGACATGGAGGATATACGCAGGATTCGGCCCTTCATCATGATAAACAGGACTGAAAAGATGCGGATGCCCCTGGCTTACATGCTTCTGCACAGCCAAAGGACTTTGCACATGCGGATAGGACGAGTCCTTGAAAAGTCTCGAGGCTATAACTCAGCTAAAACCGGAGGAAGCCCGTTCAATGGCAGTGCGGACAATTTGCAGGTGCGCTTTAGTTCTAATTATTCCCGCAACCTGAAACTCTACATGATGATTGAAAAGGATGCCGGAGAGCGGTTTTTCAGCAAGCAAAATGGCGGATTTGATTATATAACAGGGTCTATTTTCCTGAGAAATGACAAATCAGTCATTAAGAATATTGTCGTTGGGGACCTGGTCATAAACATGGGTCAAGGGCTCATCACACACAGAGGATTTGGAGCGTCCAAAAGTTCAGGTCTC
>JBFKJL010000161.1:0-6197 GCA_041631795.1 Saprospiraceae bacterium
ATAGAGTCCCTGTTTGTCCGAAACATGATTCTCGTTGGACTTATGCTTCTAATCACCGGTGCACTATTGCTTATTGCCGATTTTATAAAACATGTCCCGGACGCTTTAAACTTTAAATCAGCATTCATAATTGGGATCGCTCAGGCAATAGCGATCATACCCGGGATATCCCGATCAGGGGCCACGATCTCCACAGCTCTTCTTTTGAAAATCAGCAGGGAAGAGGCGGCCCGATTTTCATTTCTCATGGTGATTCCATTGATCTTCGGGAAAATGATCCTTGATGTGATCTCGGGCAATTTCCTGGATCACGTTCCTTCCGTGGCCTATTTGCTCACTGGATTTGTCGCAGCATTTATTTCAGGCATTGTCGCTTGCTTCTGGATGATCAGGTTGGTCAGGATAGCAAAATTGAAGTACTTTGCCATGTATTGTTTTGTTGTAGGAATCATCCTTGTAACGGGTAAATTTTCAGGATGGTTATAGTCGATAAAGATAACATCAGCACTCCAATCGATTACCCGGGTGGGGCAGTCATCCTGATAGATAAATCTTCAGGTTGGACTTCTTTTGATGTTGTGAATAAGATCAGGTTTTCTTTGCGCAAAGCACTTGAAATAAAAAAGATCAAGGTGGGCCACAATGGAACGCTCGATCCATTGGCTGATGGTCTCGTTATGATATTTACCGGAAAGTATACGAAACTTATCCCGCAATACATGGATCAACGAAAAATATATTCGGGACGTATTAAACTGGGATGCACGACAGCCACCCTGGATCGTGAAGCGGAAGAATCACAGTTCTGTGATACCAGTACAATAACCCATTCCGAAGTACATGAAGCAATAACAGGCTTTACAGGCCGTTATTTCCAAAAGACACCTGTTTTTTCTGCATTGAAAGTTAATGGAAAGAGATCATACGAATTGGCGAGGAAAGGCATTGATGTCGAACCTAAGGTCAGAGAAGTCACTGTGCATTCTGTATCTGATATCTCATTTGAGAATCCTATTGCGAATTTTAAGCTTGTATGCAGCAAGGGATTTTACGTGAGATCATTTGCCAGGGATGTCGGACATAAATTAGGCGTTCCGGCATATCTTTACGCATTGAGAAGGGAAGGCATAGGTGATTATTCCGTACATAACGCTTTAAAAATCGAGGAATTCATTCAACAATTTACAGTTGCCAGATGAGCGTCGTTTTAGAACATATTACAAAGATATATGGACAACAGCGGGCAGTCGATGATCTCTCTTTTTCAGTGAAAAAAGGAGAGATAGTCGGATTGCTGGGACCGAATGGCGCAGGAAAAACAACGACGATGAAAATGATCACTGGCTATTTAAGGCCTTCGTCTGGCGTTATCCTGGTCGATGATGAGGACGTGGCTTTATCGGGGAAGTCAATACGTCAAAAAATTGGCTATCTCCCGGAAAACAACCCCTTGTATCATCATATGTACGTTCGTGAATTTCTCGGTTTTGTCGCCAAAGTCCATAAATTAAAGAATGTCCAGGAAGCTGTCAAGGATAGGATCCGGCAAACTGGTTTGGAGGCTGAACAACACAAGAAAATAGGTGAGCTTTCCAAAGGGTACAAGCAAAGAGTCGGTCTGGCTCAGGCCATCATGCATGATCCCGAAGTGCTTATCCTTGACGAACCCATATCCGGACTCGATCCGAACCAACTGATTGAGATCAGGCAACTGATCAAACAACTCGCCATAGATAAAACCATCATATTCAGTTCCCATATCCTCCAGGAGGTCGAATTCATCTGCGACAGGATTATTATCCTGGACAAGGGACGATGTGTTGCAGACAAGCCTCTGAATCAAATGCGTCACAGCGTGTACAGGCAGTACAAGGTGCGGTTTATCCGCCCGGTTGAATTAAAGAAGCTTGAGAATATGGAGGATCTTGAATCTGTGGATGATCTGGGCGATGCGACCTATCTGCTGACATATTCTCAGGGTAGGGATCGGGCGTCAGAGATTTTTGACTTTACCGTTGAACAGGACAATAAGTTGATTTTGCTCAAGGAGGAAGTCAGTACACTGGAAGAGGTATTTCAGAAAATGACGATCAAATAGAATGGCCAGTATATTTTTTAAAGAGATCAACAGTTTTTTTTCCTCCTTGACAGGATATATCGTCATTGCAGTATTCCTTGTGATCACAGGTTTGTTTCTTTGGGTCTTTAGTGATACAAGCATATTTAATTACAACTTTGCCAGCCTGGGACAGTTATTTGCTATCGCCCCGACTGTCTTCCTTTTCCTGATACCAAGCATCACCATGGGAAGTTTTTCAGGAGAGACCCAGGCGGGAACTATGGAGTTTTTACTGACAAAACCATTGTCGAGCGCAGATGTGCTCCTTGGGAAATTCGCCGCTTCCTGGGTGCTCGTCCTGTGTGCAATCCTTCCCACGCTGATTTATTATTACAGTATATACCAACTGGGATCCCCTGTTGGCAACATTGATACAGGTCAGGTATTTGGGTCGTACGTCGGCTTGATCATGCTTTCTGGTTCCTTGACTTCTGTGGGCATATTTGCCTCCAGCCTGACGCAAAACCAGATCATCGCATTTTTAATGGCTGCCCTCATGTCATTCTTTATGTTTTGGGGTTTTGATTTTATCAGTACGCTGCCCATTTTCATGGGCAAGTCTGACGCTTTTGTTCAATATATTGGCTTGCTTGAACACTACGAAAATATCAGCAAGGGACGTATAGATTTAAAGGATTTGATCTACTTCATATCCTTTATTTGTTTCTTTTTGTGGGGTACATTTATTTCGATCAACAAGGACAAATTTGCGGGTCAATGAACACGAAATCACAACTCGCAATCAATTCAATCATCATTGGCCTGATCATCATTGTGGTCAATGTCATGGCCCAAAACCTGGCTGTATTTTGGGACTTGACCAAGGACAATAAATATACCCTGAGTCCCGGAACCCATCAAGTGCTTGAAGATGTCCAGGATGTTGTCTTGATCCGAATTCTGCTCGAGGGAGAATTTCCCGCAGGGTTCAAACGTCTGCAAAACCGCACGCGTGAAGTCATTCGTCAATTCAGATCTGTGTCCTCAAATATCGAATATGTTTTTGAAAATCCCTCAAGGGGCAGTGTCCAGGAAATAAACCAAAGGAGAGAATTGTTGAGGACTGAAGGCGTGTTGCCCACGAACCTGCTTGTCCGTGAAGGTGATCAAATGACTGAAAAGCTGATTTACCCATACGCCATCATACAAAAAGGCGCGCGTAAAATTCCTGTCAACCTTCTAGAAGCCCAGCTTCCCAATGAATCTGAAGATGTGGCCCTGAACAGGTCTGAGAACTTGCTGGAGTATAAACTGATTTCAGCGATCAACAAACTTCTGCAGGATGATTTTCCTGTCATAGCCATGACCACCGGGCACGGGGAGCTCGACAGGCAGCAAACGGCCAAACTTGAAGGAGAGCTTGAGGACACCTATAGTTTTGGCAGACTTAACCTCGACAGCCTATACAAGATCAGTGATGAAGTTGATGTTTTGATCGTCGCTAAACCTACCATGCCCTTCACCGATAGATCAAAATTTATCATAGACCAATACATCATGAATGGAGGGAAGGTCATCTGGCTGATCGACCAATTCCATGTCAATCTCGACTCGATCAACATATATAAAAATTACATTCCAAGGGAAATTGACCATGGCCTTGGGGACATGTTTTTCAAGTACGGGATAAGAATTCAAAATAATCTTGTTCTCGACCTCGAAAACTCTCAGATCCCCCAGGTCATAGGGGTGCAGGGAGACCAGGTCCAAACATCACTTTTCCCATGGTACTACCATCCATTGGCGCAAGCAGCATCAGACCATCCTGTTGTTAAAAATATAAACAGGGTCAACATGCTATTCCCCAGTTCCATAGATACTCTGAAGACAAAGTATCTCACTGTAAAAACACTCCTGTTGTCATCATCCCGCTATAGCAGATTCCAGGTGTACCCGATGCGTCTTAATTTTAATGTTCTGAAGATTCAACCTGACCCTGCCAAATTCGACAAGCCGTATCAAACGATGGCTGTCCTTGTAGAAGGTGTTTTTGAATCATTTTACACAAACAGGGTGTCGGATAACATGCGCTCTACACTTGAGCAGATCAATGCGCAATTCAGGGACCAAAGCGAACCAACGCAGCAGATATTTGTTTCTGATGGCGATATCATCAAGAACCTCTATGATGCAACGACAAATATGATCAGTCCTATCGGGTATAACAAATGGGAAAAGCGAACCTACAAAGGCAATAGCCAGTTTATCATGAATGCCATTGAATATCTCACAGATGACATAGGCCTGATGGAAACACGCTCCAAAACTGTGGAATTACGCCTTCTTGATCCAGTAAAAATCCGGAATGATCGCATTAAATATCAATTGATCAATATTGTGGCGCCCTTGTTCTTATTGGGACTATTCGGCATTATTTATACTGCCATGAGAAGAAGGAAGTACAGCCTTTAGATATCTTGTTTTTCAATAAATTTTTTAAGCAGTGTTAATGCATCTGGCCATGAAGCCTGTACAACCTGGTAATACCAATCCCAATAACCTCCCTTTTCAAAACCGCTTTGCTTAATCCTGAGGATACTGTAGGCATTGTGCTCCTCCACATCATAATTAAGGGATGTAGGACCTATGATCGGCTTATGCGGATTGAAGTAGAGAAGTTTTTCAAGATGCAGAAATTCTCGCGGGTTTAAGAATTTGATTTGACCGGAAGACACATACCTTGCACCGTATTGCGATTTACCCCATACAAGGGTGTACAAACCACCATCCCGTGGCTGGATAAAGGTGTCCTCAACGCCCCACCAGCCATTCAGTTTTGCAGGGTCAATAAAATGATCAAGAATCTCCTCAGCTGAAGATCGGATACGAATCTCTGTCTGGACAAAACGCTTCATTGAGACTTATTTATAAAAAAGTGTAAACTGTCCATTTTGCTTGTATGATACCTCATCGTCAACGTTAAATTGGACTATGTAAAAATAGACATCTTCCGGCGCCTTTTGACCGTCAATTATCCCATTCCATCCAGCATTAAGACATGAGTTATTATTGCAGTAAAATATCCTTTGACCCCACCTGTTGAATATTTCGAATCTTTCCACATTGATCTGGGCCATTTCCCATCCCAGCGTGAACACCTGATTTAAGTCATTGTCAGAATTGGGAACAAATACATTGGGCCACTCCGGCAGCCTGCCTTCAAGTGAAATATTGTCCCGAACTGGGCAAGCATCTCCAAAAAAGACTTCTACGGAAATTTCCTGATCTTCATAAAATGCGCGCGTGTTCAGTATCTCAGTATTGGCGCCGCTTACAGGGATATCATTAATATACCACTGAACGTAGGTGGGTGTCAGGAGTGGCTGAGTCTCGAATGTATAAAACACAGAATCACCGATAGGAACACTGGCATGGGAATCAATGATTGTAACCGAAGGAGGTTCCAGCAATGAAACGTTCAAGGATGCTGTGTATTCGCATTCTTCCCAGGAGACAGTGACGAAGTAACGGTCACCACTATCCACGGTCAGTGAGGGATTGGAGCAGTCGGTACACGACAGTCCCGCAGTCGGGTTCCACGTAATATTGTCCAGATCAACAAGCGACATTACACTCAGACCGATTGTGCTTCCGGGACAAACAGTTGTATCAGTGACATTAAGCTCGAGGTCGATCCCACCTTTCAGTTCTATGGTTTTAAAGGCAACACATGAACCGTATCGAACCTCCAGACCGATTTCTTCAGCACAGGAAGTGACTATCCTGAGAAATTCAGATGTATCTGCCCCGGGAATAATGTCCCCATCAACATACCATTGATACCCATTAGGTTCAACCCCGCTGTCGGATTCAAATCGATATCGGACCTCGGTCCCAACAGGCGCAACAGCATGGGAGTGACCAATCTCAAAATTATCCGGATCAATGACATCTACATAAAACATAGTTCTGAAGGAACATTCATCAACTTCCACCTGGGCTGTGTATAATTGAGAGACTATCCCCGTAAGGATCGGGTCAGGGCAATCATTACAACTTAACCCCAGGTCGGGAATCCACTGGATCTCATCCACAGCCACATCCGTTTCCAAAAAGAGCTGCAATTCATCTCCAGCGC
>JBFKJL010000162.1:0-6195 GCA_041631795.1 Saprospiraceae bacterium
ATTCTGAAAAAATGTCAGGAACCTGTTGGCAATATACTTGTATAAGGGCATACCACCTTTCAGCGCGCCTTTACCCAGTATACGGGACCCCAGTACCACCTGGTACAGGTCTTTACCAATAATATTGACCATCGACGGAATCAGTTTCGGCGTATATTGATAATCGGGATGCAGCATGATGACAATGTCAGCATCCAATTCCATGGCTTTCAGGTATAATGACTTCTGGTTGCCTCCATACCCCTTATTGACTTTGTGGGCAATGATGTGGCGAATGCCCAGCTTTTTAGCTTTTGAAATTGTCTCATCCTTGCTGGCATCATCGCACAAAACGACCTCGTCAACAATATCCATGGGAATCTCTTTGTACGTCCGCTCAAGGGTTTTCTCCGCATTGTAGGCGGGAAGCACGACAATAACCTTCTGGCTCTGATACATTAAAGAAAATTAAGCTGTAAATATAGAAACTTCATTTCGGGAATGTAATCACATGGCACCGGTAAACCCAAAACCCTTTCCTTTGTTATGATTATGTTTGTCAATAAATTAGAAGTATTCCCTTATGTTAAGAAAAATTCTTAAATGGTCGGGCATCATCCTGATTGTCCTGATCGCCATAGTTTTTATTGGAATAAAATTGTTAAGTGAAAAAAAGCCTGAGGCTGTGCCTTCTGAGCAGGGAGATGCTCTGGCCGAAAAAGTCCTTGACGCAATCAATAAACCGGCCTTTGACTCAATCCACTACCTTCAATGGACCTTCCCCGGGGGCCGGCAGTACTTCTGGGATAAACGCGCCAATAATGCCGTCATAGAATGGGGCACAAATAAAGTTGTTCTCGACCTTGACACGCAGACAGGTATCGCATACGAAGACAGCAAGGAAGTCCCTGCGGAATCCTCGGATTCTAAATTGAATAAAGCGTGGTCCAATTGGTGCAACGATTCGTTCTGGATGATCGCACCATTTAAGTTGTTTGATCCCGGAACCACACGTTCGATTATCTCCTCAGAAGAAGAAAGAGGATTGCTCGTGGAATATGCTTCGGGCGGTGTGACTCCAGGGGACAGTTACCTGTGGATCCTCGATGAACAAAACAGGCCCACGGGGTGGAAAATGTGGACCAGCATTCTGCCTGTGAAGGGCGCCTACACCAGCTGGGAGAACTGGCAGAATTTTGATGGGGCGGTACTCGCTTTGACACATAAAGGCAGCGGTTTGACACTCGAAATGACGGATGTCAAAAGTGGGGATAGTCTGTCTGATTTCGGTTATGAGACAGATCCTTTTGAGGGCCTTTGATCACATTCAGTTTTTTTTCCTGTTCTTAAGATAACTGGCTGCAAGGGCTTTATAATTGTCCGGATCAACCAATGAATAAAGATATTCGGCTTCCTGTCGGTCAGGCTTTGGAAATCCGGATTCCAACCTGTTGTAAATGATGATATTCCGCGTCTTGTCGGTTTTTTCCGACCCGATGATTTTCTCAAATTCAGCCACATTTTTAATAAAAAACTCAAATTCAGGCGTCCGAGTGTCATAGAGGAAATCATAAATAAAGCGAATGTTGTCTTCCGCGAGCCAGTCGGGCTGTGTTTCAAGATATTTGCGGGCTGCCTTTCGGTGGGAGCCATCCATCAGGCGCATCCTGAAATACGCTTCTTCCCTGAGGATTTCCGGCGGCACCTCCATGGAATCATCGCCCAGGACGTAAAGGATCTTTTCTTCATCTTTGCTTTCAGTTGCCTTTTTGGTTAGAGCCTTTGTCCCGCTTTCAGAAACAGGAATATCCTCAATGTCCGTTTGAATTTCCGGTGCTGTTACAAGTTGCTTCTCCTTTTCCGTTGATGGTACGTCCTTTGATGGTTTCGCTTTAACGGGTTTTGACGCTGTTGCTGGAATTTCCACCTGGGGTATGGGCCGATTCATTTGCATGGCCTTGCCCATGCTTAAAAGGTCCTCAGCGCTGATCAGTTGTTCTACGATGCCCTTTGACTGGCCCTGGGAGTCAAGGAAAAGGAGGGTCGGTAAAAAGACGATAGGGTAACGGTTGTAAAATGATTTGCCTTTCGGCGTTTCCATATTGACTTTAACATTGATAAAATGTTCATTGAAAAAGGCCGCAAGTGATTTGTCGCGAAATTCAATGTCCATTTTCTTGCACGGTATACACCAATGTGTATAGGTATCCACAAAAATGGGCTTGTTCTGGAGCTGGGCGAGCTCAAGCGCCCGGGAAAGATCCACCTCATAAAAGCGAATGCTTTGTTGAGCTGTCGCTGCAAGCGATACCAGGCCCAATGCGAGAATCAGAATGATGAATTTTCTGGGCATAGATGTCAGCCTAAATGGATTCAATGTATCTCAGCATACCTTCAAAACGACGATAGTCCTCTTTGCGCGACTTCGCAATTTCTATGGCTTCACGCGCGATCTTGCGCGCCTTGTCTTTTTGACCTGCCTCTAAAAGGACCTGGAGGTAGCGGTAATAGTTGTCTCCCGAATCTTCGAGTTTTATCCATTGCTCCGCATACTCGACAGCAAGCTTTTTGCTGTCCGCATCATACTTGAGATCACTGCGCAGCGTACCCAACACTTCCCCGTAGACCTCGGGGTCTTCTTTTCCAAACTTCTTGAGGAATTTTTTCGCCTTCTTTTTCCATTCATCGTATTGACCCACAGACAGGGCATATTGCATGAGTGCCCGGTATTCAAATTTTTCCGCACCCGGGACCCCGGACTTGTCCACTTTATCAATGGCTTCTTCCACCAGGGCGTAATAATCATATTCAATGCCTTTATCTACTGTCACCCACGCACAATCCATGACCTTTAGTGAAAACGCCTCTTCGCCAAACTGCTTTCTCACTGTTTCTTTGCGGTCCAGTAATGCCTCGAAGATCTTTGAATCAGCCTCTGTTGCCGCTTCAAACAGAAAGGCATCGCTTTGATCCCGACTGATATCCGGATTTGAATTCATGTAGTCGTTGGCAATCTTAAGGCTGGGCTTACCCACCTTGTTGAGTTCCCTGACATAATCCAGCATAAATGTGTAATCCCTTTTGCCATTCTTATAGTCCTCCTCGAAGTCGCCGCTTCTGTCATCGCTTTGAATAGCTTTGCGTCCAAGATCAATAAGAGCATCGGCAGAACGGGCACCTGTGATCTTGTTGATGACTTCGCCATCGCTCTTAATGAAAAACAATGTTGGATAGGCAGACACACGATACGTCTTGCCAAACTCAAGTCCACCGGGCTCTTCCATATCAATCTTCAGGTTGATGAAGTTGTCATTAAACATCTTTCCCACCTTATCCTGGGTGAACACCTCCCGTGCCATGCGCTTGCAGGGCCCACACCACTTGGCAAAAGCATCAACGAAAATGATCTTCCCTTCTGCTTCGGCCTTTTCAAAACCTTCTTTCCAGGTGCCTTTGAAAAATTCAATCCCCTGGCCCGAACTCTGGACTGCCAGAAAGAATAGAAAAATAAAACCAATTGGACGCATCATGAATTCCTGTTGTTTAAATTCTTTACAAAAGAAAATAAAATCATACAAGGATGCTATTAATTTTGGCACTTTATAGGGAAATGGTCGTACTTTAACTTCAAAATAACAATCACATAAAATGCCGAATATCAGGGAGTTATTTATTCGACATGTCGGTCAGACTTCAACCTTTCCCCTTGGGCTTGAAATCGATCGGGCAGAGGGTGTCCATATCTATGACACTGAAGGCAAGCAGTATTACGACATGAATTCCGGCATTTCTGTCAGCTCCCTTGGGCACAGGCACCCCGCTGTCACAGAAGCTGTTAAAAACCAAGTTGACAAGTTTTTACATACTATGGTTTACGGTGAACACATCCAGTCACCCCAGGTTGGTTTTGCGGAAATGCTGACCAGCACCCTTGACGATTCCCTTAATGCCGTGTACTATCTTCTTTCCGGAAGCGAGGCGATCGAGCTGGCCATGAAGCTGGCCAAAAGGGTCACTGGCCGCTATGAGATCGTCGCATGCCGGAATGCCTACCACGGCAGCACCCAGGGGGCAGAAAGCCTTAGAAGTGATCACGATTATTCCGCAGCATTCGCCCCCCTGATTCCCGGAATCCGGCATATCGATTTCAACAGCCAGGAAGACCTGGAATACATTTCTGAAAAAACAGCAGGCGTCATCCTTGAAGCCGTGCAGGCAGAGGCCGGTGTCCGTTTGCCTCAAAACGACTACCTCAATGCCGTCAGGGAGAAATGCCGTGAAACAGGGGCACTCATGATCCTTGATGAGATTCAGACCGGTTTTGGCCGTACAGGCCACCTGTTTGCACACCAGCGGTTTGGTGTGCTTCCCGATGTCCTTTGCCTCGGCAAGGCTATGGGTGGGGGAATGCCGATTTCAGCTGTCGTCAGCAGCCGGAACATCCTGGGAGTACTGACCAAAAATCCCGACCTGGGACACATCACGACCTTCGGCGGACATCCCGTGAGTTGTGCCGCGGCCCTGGCCACGCTTCAGACGCTCTTGAAGGACGACATCATCAAAAGTGTAGATGAAAAAGAAAATTACATTCGTGAAAAACTCACACATCCCATTGTCCGAGAGATCAGGTCATGCGGACTGATGATGGCCGTCCAGCTGACAAAAAGAAAATATCTCAAACATGTCGTCACAAAGGCCATTGACAATGGCGTGCTCATCGATTATTTCCTCTTTGATAAAAGGGCCTTCAGACTTGCACCACCGCTCATTTATTCAAAGGAAGAATTGGAAGAAGCATGCCTCCGTATGACTGATGCCCTGGACTATGCGCAAAGCCTTTACTGATCGCATGCATATTGAGCCGCAATGACCTCGACGGTATGATGACTGACATCACCTGGATGGCTTTTCAGACTATTGGACTTATGGACAAAATCTATGAAGGCCTGCCTTTGTTGGTCAAATTGATCCGCATTGAGCAACAGGTTGAGTATGGGCACCCTGTCTTTGACAAATTGAGCGAATGTATCATCGGTTCGCCGAGTGACATTGACTATTGGTTTTGAGACATACATGTAATCGACGACCTTGCTGGGCAGATGGTAATCAGTGGCGTTTCCAAAATTGATCAAAACATCCATTTGTTTCATCATGGCCAAAGTTTCGTCCCGGGTGACCAACCCGTGAAAAGAGAAATATTGTTGCAGAGCTTTGTAGCGTTTGAAAACACGCATCGTCTTATCGTCAATCGCTCCAGTAAAATGAAAGTGAAGCATTTCCAGGTCCTCCCGGCGGTGCAACTGCATATGCTCAACAAAGGCCAGGAACATGTCAGGGGTCCTGACATTGGTATAGAAGCTGCCAAAATAGCCCAGGTGAATCCTGGAAGCATCCTTGTCAAAAGTGGCATCAACTAAATTGTACGGCGCGAAGAGCGGCGGGATGACCCTGATCTTTTCTGCATGTTCCGGAAAGAGATCGTTGTATTTTTCTCCGGCCCTTGCATTGGTGACTGAAATGGCCTCTGCACGCTCAAAACACCTGCGCTCTTCATGGAAGTTTCTTTTCTTGTAAATCATCCGGTTGTTGACCCGAAATTCTTTTGAGTAACAAAACGGATCTTCAATATCCATATGCCAGAATATGTCGGGATAACGTGCTTTTGCGTGCTTGCCGATAAGGTGACACGTAAATGGCAGGCCAACAGTATAGATGCAATCAATGTCTTGATCCCGGCAGATTTTGATGATCATTTTTTTGCCGGGTCCCAGAAATAAAACGCTGCCATCAGGCCAATACAGGGATCGCCAGAAAATATCAGCCAGCTTTTGAATGTATGGATTCCAAAATCCCTCTTTACCGGAAGTGCGGTTAGGAATGTCGCGATGCCTCGACTGTCGCCATTTGGCTAGATAGAAATCGTATAATGTGTTGTATCCTGTTCTGTAAATGGTCAAAAGAGCCCCGCTTTCAATCTCTAGTTCGCCCCTATTCTGGGTGGTCAGAATGGTGACATGGTGACCACTTTTCAACCAATGATCAACGATTGCACTCCACCGAATTATATTTGGATTTGTGGCGGGTTTATATTGAGATATTACAAGAAGAACGTTCAAAATATTGATCTTGTTTGGCAATTTAAGCCTAATTGCTTATTTTCGACTTTGATGACATGTCAAGATGCCAATATACTGTAAATATTGATTTAAAAGATCA
>JBFKJL010000163.1:0-6192 GCA_041631795.1 Saprospiraceae bacterium
ACAATATCCACAGGGATCCCCTTTTCAGACAGCCTGTCGAGATCTGCCTGTAACTGGGCTTTGATCAAGCCCTTATTCTCGACAAGATTGGCCACCTTCTGGTAATCACCATCGCCCTGCAGGGTCAGGATAATGTTGGCCAGAGCATTCATGGCATTTTCAAACTTTTCAAAATCGATCTTGTAGGTGCCCTTGTCTTCATCCCTTGTGAAAGCCCCAAGGTCGTCGAAGAAATTGAACCTGATCATATTGGCCTTGCCGTGGGCAGATGAAGCACCGAAGCGCACGGAACGGAAAACACTGGCCATAAATGTGACATAGTAATCTTTAAGGTCGCCTTCAATCTCACCTTTCTCATACAGCTGCTTGATCATGTAAAGACCGAGCATATCCGCCTTGCCTTCCTCCAATGCCGAGGCATGCTCCTTCAACGCTTTTCTGACTGTGCCCTTTCCGTCCAGGGTGTTCTTGATGCCCAGCCCATGGGCCACCTCGTGAAACATCGTATTTGAAAAGAATGCATCAAAGGTGATATGCTTGCGCTGGTCTTCATCGATGAGCTCTTTGGATATAGGCACAAGGATCTTGTCAAACTTGGCCTTCATCGCATTCTTGAGCTGCAGGCGCCGAGTGCCCTTGGCCAACTGCACCTCCTCGTCATTGGGCAAATTGATGGCAATGGTCTTGCTTCCCGCATTACAGTCACCACTGTAGAAGATCACATCATAGGCATTCAACTCGGTATCCCGTCCCGGCTCTTCTGCCTTGTAAGCGTCCGGCACAGGCAGGCCGCGCTGAAGGTCCGGCAGGAAAGCCGCATATTTGGCCAGCCGCTGGCTCCACGCCATATCCTTGACAAGCACATAACATTCATGTGCCGCCTTGTACCCGTACAACTGGTCTTCATAAGTCTCAATGGGACCAATGACAACATCGATTTTGTTCGTTTTCATGTCCAGCCAGGCCATATCGCTTTCCCTGTAATCGTCTGTGAGCAAGGCCTCAGCACGCAATTCGAGATATTTTTTCAGTCCCGGATCTTCTGCCAGCACTGCGGCCTCCTTCAGCAACCCGGAAGCTTTCTCGACCTGTTCCTTAAACATCTCGTGATACGGCACCGTCACGAGGTGCTCTTCGCCATTCCGGCGGATGAAAGTGTAAAGGCCGTCCTTATTTTCCAGTCCGCTGGCTTCAAATTCTTCTTTCGTCATGTCTGCCGGGTAAAAGTTGGCGCCTTTTGGCTTTGCGCCAAAATCGTCTATGAAAGGTTTGTTGCCATCAAGCCTGTCCCAGGGTCCGTAATTGATCACGGCAAATGCTTTCAGGGCCGGGTCATCAATGGCCCCAAGGAAAGCCTCTTTATCGCCATAGGCTTCATACCAGAACAGGTCATCCATGATCTGGCCTGCTTCGATAAGGAGCTTGATCATCGCCTTTTCGTTGCCCGAAAGTGCAGACACGTCCGTCGTCAGTTTGAAAGGCACATACTTGCTGAGCAGTGGGTCATCCTTGGCGTCCGCCATCACCTTCAATACATCAAAATCCGCCGTTTCTGGCATCATCTTTTTCTCTGTGGTGTTTTGGCACGCCAAAATAAAAAGGGCTATCAGAAGAGTCGTTGTATATCTTACCATTGCTGTATATTTTATTTATAATATGTCTTTCTCAGGATCACGCAATACCCCGGCGTTGCATTTCTTTGATTATGAAGCTGAGCTCCCTGCTCACGCCATCGCTGACTGAAGTGTTTTCCTCTGCCCGTCTCATGAGATAGGGCACGACATCTTTGATCGGTCCGTATGGCAAATACTTCGCGACATTGTATCCGGCCATCGCAAGATTGAAGGTGATGTAATCGCTCATGCCGAGCAACTGGCAAAAGTTGAGATGCGGATGCCTCTTATCGAGGCCGCGTTCGTCAATGAGCTTTGCCATATAGGCATTGCTCTCAATATTGTGGGTTGAGCACACACAACTGACTTCTTTGTAGTTGTCCACACAAAATAATATAGACCGGTCGAAGTCCGTATCCGTATCTTTTTTTGTCTTATGGATGATATCTGATAGCCCGCGCTCTGCCCGATACTCCCTTTCTTTTTCCATATACGCCCCCCGCACCAGTTTGGCCCCCAACTTATAACCGCCGCTGCGCGCCTTTTCCAGCGAATCCTTCAGGAAGTCCAGCTTGTCATTGCGGTATAATTGAAAAGTATTATAGACAATAACCTGATCCTTGTTGTATTCCGCCATGAGATCATCGACTAGATGGTCTATGGTGTCCTGGACCCAACTTTCCTCGGCATCCACCATCACACCGACATTGAGTTCGTATCCTCTCTTGCAAATCTCATCGACACGACGTTCAAGTTTTTTCTTGCCCTGCACTTCCTTTGCTGTTAGCGCAGATCCGCTTTGGATCTTTTCGAGAAGGGCGTTATCCGCAAGACCAGTAAATTTCGTTGATATCACTGGAACGGAATCATTCGATGCGGCAAGCTCAATGGCCTTGATAGACTCATTTTTGACCCGATCATGATCCTTGTCCGAACTCTTGGCTTCGACCCCGAAATCCAGAACTGTCAGGGTCTTATACTTATGGAGGAGGTCAATGGTCTTTTGCGTGTCCAAAATGGTTTCTCCTCCGACAAAATGCTTAAAGATGGTTTTCCGGAGTATTGCTTTGGTAAATGGGATATGCAGCTTCATAGCCAGGGGCAGCAGACGTGTCCCTGCCGAGACCAAAGCCCGGCTGTTCATCATCTGGAAGAGACGCTTCATTTCCTTCAGTTCGGCGTCTGATTTATAGCTGAATGCAATTTCTGTATTGTTAAAGTCAAGCGTGGTGAGAGGTTTTGTATCTGCCATTTCAGTATTTAAGCGTTCCAAATTGCCCAGGCCCTTTCAGCCTGGAGTTCCAGCATTTCTAGGCCATTTTTGACCCTGGCCCCATGCGCTTCGGCCTCTTCCAAAAATAAGGTTTTTTCAGGATTGTAAATAAGGTCGTATACAAAAATTTCTCCTCCTGAATTCACAAACTCTATGGCAGGTTTATCATGGATGTTAGGATACATACCAAGCGGTGTGGTATTGATGACAAGCCTGTATAGGTTGAATGTTTCTTTATTGATATCAGCATAGTCTATAAAACCCTCTCGACGGGAAACGACAGAGAATTCTATACCCATATTATGAAGCACATAACGCACAGCCCTGGACGCCCCGCCCGACCCCAGGATCAACGCCTTGTGGGAGAATGACGAACCCAGGAATTTTTTAAGGCTTTCGCCAAAACCGTACACATCCGTGTTGTATCCTTTCAAGATACCATCGTCCTGAACGATCGTATTCACCGCACCCACAGCTTCAGCCTCTGGATCAAGCACATCGAGAAATGGGATAACCTTTTCTTTATAGGGTATGGTCACATTCAAGCCTTTAATGCCGCTTTCAAAGAGCTCGTTGACCATGGCCACATCATCGATTGGATATGCATTGTATTGCGCATCATCAATACCTTCTCTTTCAAATTTGGCCTTAAAATAATCCGGCGAAAAGGAATGCGATAAAGGATATCCCACAAGTCCGTACTTTCTCATAATTTTCATTATTTGCCTTTGCCCTGGATCAACACGAGCAAGGTATAGAACAAGATCTTGAAATCCAGGGAAAGCGACATATTTTCCAGGTAAATGAGGTCAAACTTCATACGTTGGATCATTTGCCTGACATTACTGGCATAACCATATTTGACCTGTCCCCAAGACGTCACGCCTGGCCTGATCTTCAATAGGTGCTTATATAGCGGTTCGATGGCTGTGATTTGATCAATATAGTATTGCCTTTCCGGACGCGGGCCAACAAGGGACATATCTCCTTTGATAACATTATACAGTTGTGGGAGCTCATCCAGCCGCCATTTGCGCATAACCTTCCCCCAGGGCGTGATCCTGTCGTCGTCATCATGAGAAAGCTGGGGTCCATCGGGCTCGGCATTCACATACATGGATCTGAATTTGTAGATCCTGAACGGCTTGCCACTCTTACCGACGCGATCCTGGGCAAAAAAAACAGGACCGGGAGATGATCGCCATACACGATACATGATATACAGGAAAAGCGGCAATGACAAAATACCGAACACAAGTGAAACGCCCACATCGATGCAACGCTTGGCAATTCTTTCCCATTTTGGCATCAACTCCTGGTCTATTTCAATGAGCACGGCCCCGTACAAGTGATTCATCTTCACAGTGCCGATCATAATATCATACATGTCCGGTATGATCTTGACAAGCACCCTGTCACTACACCCATAAAGTACATCCATGATGCCTTTCAGTTTATCATGTTCACTTGTTTCGATGGCAATGACGACTTCTTCGATCTGATGGTCGTCGATAACATGGAGCAGATCATCCAAATCCCCAATCTTTGGTAAGACCTTCAGGAGTTCATTGTTGCTGCTACCGTTGGAATCAATAAAACCGACAAAATTATGGCCCAGGCTGTGCGGCCTGGATATAATTTCATCATACAATTCAAATGCACTCGCATTGCCGCCGATAATTATGGTCTTATAGGATATCTTGCCGCTTTTGAGACGCCCTTTTGCAATCGTCAGTAAAACCATACGACTAAATGCTGTCAGTGTGAAATGCAACGTGAACAGCCTGAGAAATGAATTGACATATGACGTGTAATTGACCGTCGTATCATCCGTTAATATCGTAAAGAATAAAAAGAGACACCCTAAAAATGAAATGACAAATGTCCGTCTCAAGGTGGCCATTCTAGAAAACCGGTATATATCCTTGTACTTGTCAAAGATGGCATAGGCGATTAGCCACCCGATCGGGATAATGATCAACCCCAGGTATAATTTTTCATCCCTGAAAACACTTTCCCAGGTGATGCCAGGTTCCTCGAGGATCTTCCGGTACCTGAAAAAAAGAAACCACGCCAGGGTGGCGCTCAGGTAGTCGAATAACCTGTAAATGAATAGTTCTATTTTTCTCTGGCTATGCATGAGTGGTTTTGAATCTAGAAATGGATCAACTTTAAATTGTCCACAAATATTTCAGCTTCTCCCCCACCCTGGTGTGTGGCTCGAATAATGATCTGGTAACCATCGAAAATGGAGCTGCCTATGGCACCAGTTAACTCAATATATACCTTGTTCCAATTCTCCTGAGGGACAAGACCCACAACATAGTCTTTTGTCAGAAGATTTGTGACAAGGCCATTATAGCCAATCTCTACAGGCACATCCGTTTTGTAATCCAATTCCAGGTATAGAGGGCTGCCCACAACTTCAGCAGTGGGATAGACAGTTGCTGTACCGATTTCAAGCAGGGGATGCTCTGCAGAAACCACGCCTCTACCTGAAAACAGGCCGTACAACGCCACGCTTGATTTCTGGATCGATGTCGATGGGTCACCGTCCACGTCGGATTGAAATATATGATTGCCCTCGAAATCCTCAATAAAAACAAAACGCACCTCATCGAAATGCTCAAATTCCGGGATGACTTGCACATTCTCACCTGGCGTGAAGTCCAACGTCCTTTCCACAAGTTGTATAAAAGGATACTGAATGGGATTTGAATTGATCCCATTATTGCGAATGCCTGCCAGGAAGGTCATTGTAACCACTGTCCCGTCACTGAGGACCGGAACCGAAACCGGCCATTCGTACACCCCGAGATCTTTACCATCCGCATAAACCCAGACATCTCTGAAATTATGACTTGGCGCCCCCTGGTTGGACCCTGTTCTGAACAAGACATCCTCGACATCTAAAAACATCGGACCGGGACCGCCTCCATCAAAGAGCTGGCACCCGGATTGTCCCACCACAAAAGCAGCCGTAATCACCATAATTACGGATGAAAATCTAGGGCATGTGCGCTTTTGTGTCAGTGGATTCATTTTTGAGTCGTGCAAGATTCAATATTTTCAACTAAATGAAAAATATTTAGACATGATTCACTACGACATTTGGGCGAATTATTCGTTAAGCACAGCCATTAAAGCAAGAGGGACTTTGTAACAGCCAGTATAATGAGTCCACCAAATAAAAAAGCTCCCAGGAATATAGCCCGCCTGAAGTGAACGGAATATGCTCTTATCTCGTTCTCCAGGGAGGTATGGTTTGGAATGACCTCTTCTTCGAGAAAGGACGGGTTGAACAAC
>JBFKJL010000164.1:0-6185 GCA_041631795.1 Saprospiraceae bacterium
AATGGTTATTGACAGACTTAAACATATTATCATGATTTTCAAAATGAAGTTCCTCTCGTTCATGTTTTTATTCCTGATGGTCTTCGGACTCATTTCCTGCTGTGATGATGACTGCGAGCCCTTTGCCATCCCAGGTTGCGCCTGTCCTGCCATTTATGATCCGGTTTGCGGGTGTGATGGTGTCACCTATGGCAATGCCTGTGAAGCTGCTTGCAATAGCGTGTCTGTCGAAAAGGAGGGGGAATGTGACTAGGTTTTAAGATCTTTGGTATCCCTGTCAACGGTAACATGGTTGGAGGTGATGACACCGATGACAACTCGGGTGACTACAGGCTTGCGGGTCTTTAAGGATTTCCAATTAAAATGGCATTATGAGACCGGTGAAATAGCCGATATGACCGGTCTTTTTAATATGTCACTTGTCTTGCACATTCCACTTTTCCCGTGTTACCATCTGAAATATTTGGGTCAAAAAATTAAATTTTGCATCAGAATGAAATTTACTTTAACACTTTTTCATTTGTGCCCGGTGTGCAAATGAAAATTCTAAAACACTTTAACAATGAAGAATTTGACTTGGATTTGCGCAGCAATGCTGTGTATGCACATCAATGTGTTTGGGCAATCTGACGATTGTCCTGTTGTTTTTGACAACCTTGACATCGACCAGATTGCCGTCATGGACCCCTTCCAATCCAGTGAGACGACTTATGGCGTTTATCAATTTTATATCAGTGAACCGACTGTCCTGTCACAGTTAGACCTGGCCATTTGGCAGATACCACATAACGGTTGGGAAGGTGAAGGAGGATATTACGGTGGCGGCGGTGGCGGAGAAGGAGAAGGAGAAGGAGAAGGAGAATACAGCATGCCGTCATCCATTGGCAATCTTTATTATGCCTCTATCGGGATAGCAGGGCCGCATGCAACAATCGGCTATTCCTTCAGCAATATTCCTGTTCATGCCTCGGGGGGGTATGTGTCCGTACACCGCATGGATCTGACGGGGTCTCCGGTCACCCAATCCTATGGAGAAGTCATCCCGGGACAGGGGATAAAGCTGCTCCCTGGCAATTACTCGCTTTATGTATCAGTATACCATTCTACTTACGATTACATGAACGCTACCTACGTGACGGGCAATTTTGACCTCTATGGCTGCCCAGCGGACAATGGAGACCGCGATGGTGATGGTATTCCGAACGAAGAGGACAACTGCCCTGATCTTGTTGATACAGAAGCGCCCCAGATCACCGCATCCCTTGATATGCATGGTGGGCAGGACGGCAATAAGGCCAACTTTGTTGTCAATTATTCTGGTACGGACAATTGTGATGGAGAGATCGTTGTGGATGCCATGATCGATCTTCCGGACACTGAAGGATTTGATGTAGAATTCAAAACAAAATCGAAGATTGCAATATCGGTTGATACACGCAAGAACAAGGTCCGGGTGGAAGCTCCCGACCCGCAGTCATTCTGGACGGCTGCCATTGAAAAAGGTGGCTTTACCGTGGCTGCAGGGCACATCTTTGAATTCAAACAAAAAAATGATTCCAAAGCCTTCACGGAATACAAATTTGACGGAGATGGTCAATTAAGCCATGTCAAGGGTCCGGAATGCATGCTCCAATGTTCTGCCACTGACCAGGCCGGAAATACCGGTATGGCCAAAGGTGCCGCTGCTTTAGCGGAAGACCTTGTTGACGCTATTTCAGAAAAGCACAAGACGCCTGTATCGGAAATGTCATTTGAATCGGTGGGTATGACTATTTACCCGAATCCCGCATCAGATGTTTTGCAGATCAATATACCCTTAAGTGATCAGGATGTCCATCTGGTTATTATTGACCAGGCAGGAAAGAAACGCTGGGAAAGAAATATACGCCCAAACACAATACAAACCTTAACCATGGAATTGAGCGATTTCCCCAATGGTGTGTATTTCCTGCAGGCAAGGCATACCGACAAAAGTGAGATCAAAAGACTGATCATTTCCAAATAAATATTGAAATCGGTGATCGTGTAAGTGCAGGTCAGCGGTTTAAAAAAACTTACATCTTATACCCCCGGAGTGATCCGGGGGTATTTTTTTATGTCATCATTTGATTTGTGGTCTTTGGTGTCCCCTGCAAGGACCTGAATAATACCTGACTGTCAGCACCTGGTCAATCACGCAGGACGAATGGAATGCTTTCGGTGAGTAAGAATTGCAAAAGGCGTTTCACTTTTTATTTTATAATTATAAATAAATGCATTTTCTTTCCTGTAAAGAATTAATTTATTCATTGTTATTCTTTCTCAGTAACACCATCAAACACTTTTCTATATGGATATACTCCAGGACCTCATCATTATTCTATCTGTTTCAGCCGGTGCCCTTTATATCAGCTCAAGGCTCAATCTGCCTTCTATCGTGGGCTTTCTCATTGGAGGCATATTGGTCGGTCCCTCAGGTATCGAGCTCGTATCATCAAGTGAGGCCGTCAATGAAATGGCAGAGATCGGCATCCTCTTACTGCTGTTTTCGATAGGCATTGAATTTTCCCTTGAAAAACTGGTTGAATCCAAAAAACTCGTTATTGTCGGTGGCAGTTTCCAGGTCTTTCTAACTATTCTCTTTTTTTTCGTCCTTGCCTATGTATTTGGATTGCCGGTGAATGAGGCTGTTTTTATCGGGATGCTCATTGCCATGAGCAGCACGGCCATCGTCTTGCAGATCTTCCAGGAAGAGGGCTGGATGAACACAATATTTGGCAAGGCCTCCGTTTCCATATTGATCTTCCAGGATATCATCATTATTCCCCTCATGCTATTTGTTCCATTTTTAAGCAATCAAACTGATTCACAGGCCCAGTCTGTCCCTCAACTCATACTTGGATTGTTGTTCACTGTTGTCGTTGTTTTCGCGGCACGTAAGGTGATCCCGGTTCTGCTTCGGCGGATTATACATACCCGCAACCAGGAATTGTTTCTCATTTCTATTATCGTGATTTGTTTTGCCACGGCTTTTGTCACCCAACTTTTAGGCCTCAAGCTTGCCCTGGGTGCTTTTTTAGCCGGACTTCTCATTTCCGAATCGGAATACAGCTTCGAAGCCCTCAAGAATGTCATGCCGTTTAAGAAGATCTTCACGGCGCTTTTCTTTATTTCTGTCGGCATGCTTCTGGATCTTTCCTTTCTGGCAGATAACATCCTTCTTATTGTCAGCGTCACGGTTTTGGTTATGCTTTTTAAATTTATAATCATCGTGCCCGTCAGCTACTTCCTGCACATTGGTTTGCGCAATGCCTTTATCACCGGCCTTGTCCTGTGCCAGGTGGGTGAATTTGCTTTTATCCTTTCCGAGACGGGCCTTGAAGCACAGTTGCTTTCCGGTTTCAATTACCAGGTCTTCCTGGCGGTCTCGATTATTTCCATGACCACATCTGCGATCCTTGTGACCAAAGCGCCGGAAATTTCAGGCTGGATCATGAATATAGGTGTTTGGCGGTCCTGGTTATTGCGGTTAGAACAACAGAAGTGTTTGCCGGATACCTGCACGCTCAGCGAACATACTGTTGTTATTGGATTTGGTCCCGGTGGCAAGCGGATAGCGCGGTTCCTGGCCAATAACAGCAAGCCATTGGCCATTATTGAAATGAATGAAAGGAACATCAGTGAAGAGGATCATCAGTACGCCCAAATCTTTATCGGAGATGCGGCAAACGTGGATGTCCTGAAGAGGGCAGGCATAGAATCCGCCAGCCAGGTGGTGATCACAGTCCCCGATGCCCCGACAGCAGAGAACATCACCATTAAGGTGCGCAAGCTGAATCACAATGCCAGGATCGTTGTGAGGACGAAGTATGCCGGAGAAGCGCAAGAACTTCAAAAGCTTGGGGCCAATTACGTTGTTCCCGAGGAAATATCTGTGGTTGACAAGATCACGGCAGCGATGGTGGGGTGAGAGATTTCATGTGTCCGGGAAAGACCTGTTCTGCCTGTGCGACCGAAATAAGGGAGATCCTGGGCAGAACTTGAGCTTTTAGAGATACATCACTTTACCTGACACATTCACGCTTCCACCGGTTCCAGGACCTTTGCCACAAAATCATCTATAATATCCGCAGTCCAATAGGGATTCACCATGTGGTAAAGATGCTCTGAAAACACGTTGTTCGTATCCTCGTTTGTCACATCCATAATTTCAACATTTTCGCTGTTGTACACCCGGGAGACAAAACGGGCAACAGGATCACGTGTGCTTTTCAATATGAGGACAGGGATATCCAGGTTTGTGAAATTGGACAAACCGTTCAGGTGATCGTGGGTCTTGGATTCATTCAGCGCCGAGTAGATCTGTATGGCAAAGAGTTTTGCCGGAAGGCGGTTCAAAGCCCTTTCGATCGGGATGTGGTTCAGTTGTGGAAGGTTGTCGAGATTGCTCATCAAGTGCAGGATGCGGTCCTTGATCTCTTTCCAGACGCGTTCCTGGAAATCTGTTTCCCGTTTGATCAGCCACCTGGTCAGGCGGATGCCCCGATTCCTCACACCATTTTTTGTGTCCAGGGGAATAAGGCTGCGCAGGGTACTGAACAGGGCAATGGCTGTATAGTCTTTAGCTGTCTTGACTGAGGGCAAAACGACGTTGTCGAGAAATCCGAGCAGGGCGTGTTTGCTTTCCTTGCCAAAAAAGGGGTTTGAACCAATGCGGCCTTTCAGGTATTTCTGAATGGCGGGATTTTGTTTGATGTCCCGGTGAATCATCAGAAAGTAAATGTTGGCAATGGAATGGTCAAAGATAAATACGGGGTGGCCACGGCTGCCAAAATGATCGACAACTGTTTCTATATTCTTCACAATGTGCCCTGAATATTCACTAACCGGTAGATTTTCAGGTATCGATCCATAGTGCATCGCCGCTGCGATATACTTGTGTGAGGGTACTGTCGCCAGGAGGCCATCGAAGGAATTCAGTCCCAGGAAACCATGGATCATCAAAATCACGGGGCGTTTGATCTTTGCATTTTCATTGTAAGTGTTGGCCAGGTCAACCTTGATGATACTCTCACCATGGCTGTTTTTACGGATGACCTCGATCTGGGGCCAGGTCAGGGCATTGTCATCGATGAAGACCGTCATCCTTTGGGCGACATTGTCGATGAATCGAAGAAAGCCCGGACTTTCATCTATCTTGGGTTCCTTTTCAAACAACCATGCCAGTGATCTGCGCTTATCGGCTTTGGTGGCCAGGAAGGCAATGTGGCGGGACTGCATGAGGAAGTGGGGCGTCAGGGTGAATTCTTCCTCTGTTCTGTCTTTGACAATGACGGCTATTTCAGTGGATTCGAAAGCCGGTGATTTCCTCGTAATGCCAGCCACACGACCTTTGGGATCAGAGGCCAGGATCACGTAATCGAGTCCTTCTTTACCCAGGGTTTTGAGTTTGCGCCCTATGGCATTGTTGATGCCGGCTGTATAGGCTTCAAGGTTGCTCCTGTCGAGGTCTTTAACGAGGATTTGACGTCTTCCGATGAATTTCTTTCGACGCAATTCCTTCAAAAAAGTCCTGGCGTCTGTAACATCATCGAGCTTGCGCTGTCTTTTCAGTGGCGAATTGACATAAGTAAAGTAAAGTCTTTCCGGATGTTCGAGTTCAGAAAAATGTTCCAGGATGTATTTGTAGACACCGGATGGCGACAAGCCGTGTGACAGGCCGACAAGAAATTCCTCACCTTTTTTCAAGGCCCGTTTGGCGTGCTTTAAAAAATCGCCGCCGACGGCCTTGTCAAATTCCTCCTTTGTCCTGAAATATGCTGTCGTCGGCGTTTTGTATGATCCCATTTCTCTGCTTTTCTAATTTACACAAGTAAAGACCTCCATTAAAAACCATTGCCATCAATCGGCGAAAGATCATGTGTATCCCTGAAATCAGGGCAATCGCTGTTTATATATTTTTCAATGTGGAAATATACAAATCTCAGCGTCAATACGCAGTGATCAGGATCATGGAGGAGGATTTTTATTTGGTGTCATACAAAATTCCCTGAGTTGCTCACCCGTTGGCATCCCTGCCAACGGGTGAGCAACTCAGGGAATTTTGTAAGACACCAAATAAAAATCCTCCACCATGATCCTGATCACTGCGTATTGACGCTGAGATTTGTATATTTCCACATTGAAAAATATATAAACAGCGATTG
>JBFKJL010000165.1:0-6102 GCA_041631795.1 Saprospiraceae bacterium
GAAAAGGAACTGGAGCATATATTCGGAATATCATTGCGGAGGATTCGCCAAAACGACCCCACAGCTGATACAGTTGATGAATCGATTTATTGCTGAAACGGAAATCAATCTAGATCCGATTTATACAGGCAAGGTGCTTTTAGCTTTGAAGCATTTACTGCAGTCTCACAATCTTGCCCCCGATGCCAGTATTCTTTGGCTGCACACCGGTGGTGTCCAGGGAGCGTTTGCACACAATTATTTGTACCGGGATAGGCCAGATAAGATTATTCGCCTGATAAAATAACGCTTTCGATCACCCTTGGATAATGGGCATGCTCAAGGGCCAGGACCTTCCTGGCGATCATGTCAGGCGAGTCAGAGGGAGCCAGCTTTACACGCGCCTGAAAAACGATGGCGCCATCATCGTACTTTTCATTTACAAAATGGATTGTCATGCCGGACTCTTTCTCTCCGGCAGCTTTTACTGCCTCGTGAACATATTTCCCATACATACCCTTTCCCCCGTACTGTGGAAGCAACGCAGGGTGAATATTGAGTATTTTTTGATTGTACCTAACCACAAGAAAGGAAGGCACGAGCAAGAGGAATCCTGCCAGGACAATAAAATCTATCTCGTATCTTTGAAGAAGATCCAGAATAGTATCCGGATCATTGATCTGTTTCTTTGTCAGGACAATCCTGCTCACGCCGTATTCATCAGCCCGCTTCAAAACTCCCGCACCCTCCTTATTAGAGATGACCAGGCTGATGCTGATCATGGCGTGTCCGAAGAAATATTTCATGATTTCCTCAGCATTAGATCCTGATCCGGAGGCAAAAATAGCGACCCTGTTCAAAACTATTTGATTTCGCTGTACCTTGATGCCTGGGCAGGGTCCAATGACACCATAATGTCATAGACCTTTGATTGCTGGCCCCTGCTTGCACCCTTAAAAATCTCTATGATCTCATCTCTCTTGCTGTCTGAAAACATCTGTACGATCATCGTATTCGGATACGACCTGTTGACCTGTTCAATCGTTGTCAGCGCACTGACCAGGATGGCCTTTGCCCTGTCTGCATCCTCAGACATCGTATCCAGGCTTAATCTGTGAAACTCATAAGCAGCCTGCCTCAATGGACGTATTCTCGGGTTAAAGATATTCTCAACGAGCCAGTACCTGTTCCTGTCGGTACTCAGGGACTCCCACCCACTTCCTGAGCCGGCAGCACCAGGAGGAACCTGGCTGACTATATTTTTCGCGACCTGGAAATATTGATCTCCCCCCAATGGAGAAAATGTATCATAATCAAAGCCCAGCATAATATAAACATAATAGGTCAGGATAGAGGACAGGTTATCCGTATAGGAATTGTAGCTGTTTTCCAGGGGTTGTAATTCTGTATATGAAAATGACACCTGGTTGTCGAGTATATTGAGCACCTGGGTCTTGTAATTTGAACTAAATACAGGCCGTACAGTCTGAATATAGAGTTCAGCGAAAAATGATGTCGGGGACAATTCCTCAACGATTGTCAGGTTGAGATTCCCTTCAATCTTTTCAAAGTTCTCAAACTCATCATCTGTCCATCGGGTATTGTTGAGAAATTCGGAGATTTCCCGTTCCAGAGTTTCAAAAACCTTGGGATCAACAGTCTGAAGCCGGGGGGCAGAGACCTGGACTTTGATGTTCAGTTCCTGTCCCAAAACAGCATAAGAGTAAATCGAGAAAAGGAAAAAAAGTGTCAATGAAATCTTTCGCATTTATGTCAGGAACTTTTCTACAAGTGTATCAAAAATATCTTCTGCAACCTCAGATTTGGACTTTAGATCATAAACTCTTTTTTCACCATCATTAGTATAAATGGTGATCTTATTTGTTTCATGTTGGAATCCCGCGCCCTTATCGCGAAGGGAGTTCAGAACGATCATATCAAAATTCTTTTTATTCATTTTTCCGAGAGCATGCGCTTCCGCGTTGTTTGTTTCCAGGGCAAAGCCAATGTGCAGGGCGTTTTTCCTCTTGTCCTGTCCCAGACTGAGGGCAATATCAACATTCTTCTTCAACTCGATTGTCAATGTGTCATTGACCTTTTTCATTTTTTCAGGTGTATAATGCGCGGGGCTATAATCCGAAACTGCCGCGGCAAAAACAAGAACGTCCATGCCTGATGCAAGCTCCCTTGTCGTTTCATACATTTCATTGGCTGAGCCTACGCGAAAAACCCGGATATTGGGACCATTGACGGATTCCGCAGAAGGGCCCATGACCAGGTATACTTCAGCGCCCCTGTTGGCTGCAGACAGGGCCAGTGCTTTTCCCATCTTCCCGGAACTCCTGTTTCCTATATACCGGACGGGATCAATTGGTTCAAAGGTCGGACCAGCAGTGATCAGGACCTTCTTACTGGCGAGGTCCTTTTTTTTGCGAAAAAAAAAATTGATCCGATCGAAGATTGTGTCCGGTTCCGCCATACGTCCGATGCCATGCAATCCGCTGGCCAACTCCCCCTCTTCGGCATCGATCATCCTGTTGCCATAGGAAAGAAGCTTCTCAATATTTCCACGGGTCGAGGGATGCAGCCACATATCCCTGTCCATGGCCGGAGCAAAAAACACGGGACATTTTGCCGAAAGGTAAACCGCGACAACAAGACTGTCTGAGTTGCCCATAGCCATTTTTGACAAGGTTGATGCAGTGGCCGGCGCCACTATCATAACATCAGCCCATAAACCCAGTCCCACGTGGTCATTCCAGGCATCAGAATCGATAATCTCACTATAGACGGGATTTTTGGAGAGCGTGGAAAGTGTCAGCGCAGAAATGAATTGTGTGGCATTATTCGTCATGATCACCTTCACCTCCGCCCCGGCTTTGATAAAAAGCCTCACCAGAAATGCCGCTTTGTAGGCGGCAATGCTTCCTGTAACGGCCAGTAATATTTTTTTGCCCCGCAAAACCTAAGTCGTTTTAATCCTCAGATTCTTCTCGTTCCTCATTGAGATGCCGGACTTCAAGTTCTCCGTTGAGAAATTCATTGGTGGCTATGATCGTTGGATTTGGGAGCCTTTCATAGAATTTTGAGATCTCTATTTGTTCCTTATTTTCCTGAATCTCTTCAATCGAATCAGAGGTGATGGCGAATTCGTCAAGCTTCCCGTGCAATTCAGTTTTGATCTCCTGGGACAGTTGCTTGGCCCTCTTGGATATGATAGCAAGAGCTTCATAAATATTGTCCGTCTTTTCTTTTAGAGCATTCACATCCCTGGCCTTCACGTTGGGATCAACACCCTGAACTTTGTTTTTAATATCAGTCATTGATGAATTTTTTTATTTCATTATTACAAATGGATTCTATTGTTCTGGCCTCGCCCGTCCACTCGGAATCCGGAAACTTCTGCTGGAAAATCAGGCTTCTGTTCACCGTCTCCTCAAACCGCTCCCTTTTTTTCTCATAGATGCTCCTTACAGCCAGGTTAAATGAAGATTTCATGATTAGATACCTTATTTGCTCAGCATTTTGGGTTTCAGGAAAATCCTTGAGCATATTCTCAAAAACCGTCATGGCCGATATATAGTTCTCAAGTTGGAAATAGAGTTTCCCCTGTTCAAAAGCCTTTTTTTCAAGCTTTTCGCGAATCTCGTTGATCAGTTCATTACACTCATCCACCCTAGGACTTGAAGGAAATAAATTGATAAAAGACTGCAACTCATCAATTGCGTCCTCAGAATAAGATTGATCCAACCTGTAATTGGGCGACAATTTGTAATTAGAATAGGCCGACATAAAAGCTGCTTCTTCCTTCTTCGGACTATTATAAAAAGTCGTCGTAAAGCTGTTAAAATAATGCGCCGCGAGTATGTACTCGTTCATATTATAATAAGTGTACGCATACTTGTAAAAGAGTTCCTCAGCTTGTTCCTTCCCCCTGTAAAAAGGGATCACCAGCTCATACAATGTTTGTGCCTTGAGGTAGTCCCCCTCCTTGTAATAGCGGTTTGCCGATTTGAACATTTTCTCTGGATCACCACTTGTCCTGATCTGTTCGAACTGGGTTTTACACGAAGCCACAGCGAAGGCAAACACTAAAGCACTGAAATATAGGAGCTTATTTGACATAAAGAGCACAAAAATAGATGAAATAAATGTGTTTTACAATCCATAATCTATAACTCTTTATTTTAACAAAGTGCGCCTGGCATGTGGTATCTTAAGATATCTTTAAGAAGGATCATCAAAAACAACGTATTTCATGAGCACATCGGCAATTGATCTGTCATTCTTAAGTCTTGGCACCTTGTTCTGTCCGCCCAACTTGCCAATAGAGCGCATATAATCCCTGAAGGCATTTTTACGCATTGGCCTGATCACATTTTGGCGTAAGATGCCACCTTTTATCAGATCCGCGTAGTATATGTTCTGGCCTGTAATACATTCATCCAAGAATAAAGACAGGGCCTTCATGGATTCAGGCTCCCGCTCAAATTCAATGAACCATTCATGAAAAGGAGGTCCGCCGTCACCGGGGTTGACCTGGGGAGCCACTGTGAATTCATTGATCGAGATGTCCAGTTGCTCTTGAGCCTTTCGGACTGCTTCATCAACTTCTTTACCTATCACATGTTCACCAAAGGCGGATATAAAGTGGCTGATGCGCCCCGTGACAATTATCTTGTAGGGATTGAGAGAAACAAACTGGATGGTGTCTCCCAAAATATATGACCACAGACCGGCATTGCTGGATATGACCAGGGCATAATCAGTGCCCAGTTCGACATCTTTCAGCCACAATCGCTCCGGGCGTGTGTCATATATGTGGTCAGACGGTACAAATTCGTAGAATATGCCGGCATTTGTATTGAGCAGCAACCCGGTATCCCCCTTCCTGTCCTGGAAAGCAATAAAACCTTCGGATGCTGGATAGGTTTCCAGTGTATCCACATCCGCCCCAACAAGTTCAGACATCTTCTGACGATATGGTTCATAATTGACCCCGCCGTGAATGAACAACCTGAAATTTGGAAATATCTTTCTGACATTCTTCTTGCCGGACACTTCGATCAGTCGCTCGTAATACATCTGGACCCAGGGAGGAATGCCACTGATGAGGGTCATATCTTTATGGATCGTTTCCATGACAATTTGATCCAACTTTGTTTCCCAATCCTCGATACAATTGGTCGCATATGAAGGCAATTGATTGGGGCGTGCCCAACCGGGAATTTCGTGATTGACAATACCGGAAAGCCGACCTGTCCTGATCCCGCCCTTCAGATCCAGTTCCGGAGAACCGGACAAGAAGATCATTTTTCCTTCAAAAACATTAAGTCCTGTGAGATGGATATAATTGAGAATGGCATTCCTGGCAGCGGCAATGTGGTGCCCCATACTATCCGGCGTGATAGGTATATATTTCACACCTGACGTTGTTCCTGATGTTTTGGCAAAATATTTCGGACGTCCAGGCCAGAGGACATCTTTATTGCCTGCTAAGATCTGATCGATATAGATCCGAATACCTTCATAGTTCCGCAACGAAACGGATGTACTAAAATCACTGTAATCTTTGATCAAATCAAACCCGTGATCCTGCCCAAAAACAGTGTTCCTGGCCTTGTAAACAAGATGTTTGAAAATGCGTTCCTGATCTCTGACTGCATGCCTGGATCTGCGCTGAATCGCATTATGCACATATCGGGAAAACTGCCTGATGACAAATGCTTTGACGGGCATTGATGATTTTTATACGGACAAGATAAGAAAACAGTAATTTAGTCTCAAACAGACCGACTCAAACCATGATGAAGTATGTACGCTGCACCCTGTCAATAATGGCCATCGCCGTTTCCACAACCCTCATTGGGCAGGATACCATCCCCGAAGTTAATGTCTACAACGTCGGATTCCTGATTATGGATGGCGTTTACAATACGGAACTTACGGCTCCATTTGACATCTTCCAACACACCATTTTCAGGAAGAACATTGTGCCAATGCATGTTTTTACCATCGCCAGGGATCTGCGTCCGGTCACAACGTTCGAAGGTCTTCGGATCATCCCTGATTTCAGCTACAGGGAAAGTGCATATCCTCCTATCGATATCCTGGTGATTCCAA
>JBFKJL010000166.1:0-6098 GCA_041631795.1 Saprospiraceae bacterium
ACCTGAATAACAACACCTACACCATTGAAAAGCGCGAATTTGGTGTCCTGGGGACGGCCACACCAGGGGGATGGGACACTGATACCGATTTGACCTGGGATCCTGACCTTGGAGCTCTCACCGTGGAATTAGAACTTATTCCGGGGGCTATGAAATTCAGAGCCAATGACGACTGGGCTGTTAACTTCGGAGATAATGGCGGCGATGCTATCCTCGAGCAGGATGGCGCCGACATCATGGTGGCCAAAGGCGGAAATTCAATCATCACCTTGTACCTGGACAAGCCCGACTATACTTTTGAATTGAGGGTGACGGCATTTGACAACAGACCGATGTTCTTCAGCGAAGGTCAGACCCTCGACATCAATGATGTGACTTTGTTTACAGAGGGATATGCTATCAACAAGTTCAGGAATGTCACCTCAGACGGTATACCCGGATCGGACTCCGATTTCCCGGATACAGACTTTCCCATGTTCAGACTGGCTGACTTTTATCTTATGGCCGCTGAATCCATCCTTCGATCAGGCGGTGATATCAACCTGGCAACAGATTATTACAACACAGTCGTGACTCGCGCGTTCCAGGGAGGCACAGTGGCCAATGTCACCCCGGATCAGTTGACACTCGATCTCATTCTCGACGAGAGAGCCCGAGAACTGTACTGGGAATGTCACAGGCGAACCGACCTGATCCGGTTTGGTCGATTCTCACAGTCCGACTACTTGTGGCAGTGGAAAGGCGGCGTCATGGAAGGGCGTTCGGTCGAACCGTTCAGGGACATCTACCCCATTCCATCCTCTGATATTGGCGCTAACCCGAACCTCGATCAAAATGAAGGCTATTGATCAGTACTTTTAGAAGATCATTTTGCATCCCTCTGTGTATTCTCCTCTTCACAGGTGGATTCACAGAGGGGCAAGCTCAAAACATCTACCTGGGTGCGGATCTTTCCTACGTGAATGAGTTGGAAGACTGTGGCGCTGTCTATACTAAAAATGACACCCCAGAAGATGTCTATTCATTATTCAGCGAATACGGGTGCAATCTTGCACGATTTCGTTTGTGGCATACGCCAAAATGGTATGACCAATTGAACCAGGGGCTGCGATACAGCGATCTGGCAGATGTGATGACCTCTATTCAACGGGCGAAATCCGAAAGCATGGTCGTTCTCCTGGATTTTCACTTGTCAGATACCTGGGCTGATCCGGGCAACCAACTTGTGCCGGAGGCCTGGCTCGGAGTTGTGAATAATACGCAGATCCTGAAAGATTCACTGTACACCTATATTTACAACACGCTGTTGACCCTTGATAACAATGATTTGTTACCCGATATGGTCCAGATAGGAAATGAAGTCAACAAAGGCATCTTACTGTCACCATCTGACAACCAGACCTGGACCCTGGAATGGCCTCGCAACGCCATCTTGTTCAATTCTGCCATTTCAGCCGTCAGGGACATCGAGATGGTCACACAGAAAGAGATCAAGGTCATGATCCACATAGCCGGCCCTTCAAATGTCGACTGGTGGATCAATGGGTTTATAGACAACGGGGTCACAGATTTCGATATGATCGGTATCTCCTATTACTGGAACTGGCACCAGCCAACGTCCATACCAGGGGTTGGCCAAATCGTCTCCCAATTAAAATCCAGGCACCCGGACAAAGACATCGTGATCGCTGAAACGGCAGCCTCCTGGACATCCGCATGGAACGACAGCGCAAACAACCTCTTCAGCACGAACCATCCTGACTACAATCCGCCGACACCTCAAAATCAAAAAGCCTGGATGATCGACCTGACTGAAGAAGTGCTCAGCAGTGGTGGCGCGGGCGTCATTTACTGGGAACCGGCTTGGGTCTCAACCCCATGCAGGACGCAATGGGCCCAGGGTTCTCATTTCGAGAACAATACCTTTTTTAATTTTGACAATAACCTTCTCATCCCGGGAGGGATAGAATGGATGCAGCATTCATACAGTGTGTCTTCACTCGACAATATTAAAGGTCGTTTAAATATAAAGACCCATATTGAAGGCGGCCGATTAATCGTTACAGGTCTTGAAAATACTTTTACACCGGTCTCGTATGCGTTGTATACCCTCACTGGCCAGCAATTGTTAAAATCTTTTACAACCAATCAAATGGACATCCCAGTTGTAAACATGGCTTCTGGAATATATATTCTCGGCGTTTCAATCAATGATCAGTATCGTGCGTTTAAGGTATTTATTAGTGAATAATTAATAATGGATAGTGGAGAATGGATAATGATTTCAAAAGAATCACAATACCGGTTAAATCTTAAATTGTTGAGCGAAGTCCGGAGTACCTTATGACATCCCTGGATTTAAAAATTCAATATCCCTAACGCTGGGAAACTGCTATACGCGAACTGAACAGATCGCCATTATCATTTTGAATTTTAATAAAATAAACGCCTTCAGGACAGCTTTCCGGTATGACCAGGCTTAATGTTTCACCAACCTGTCGATATGTCACTGAAGCATGCCGTCCTTCCGTGTTTAAAAGATAAACCCCCTTTACAATACCGAGCCTTCCATCAATGACCTTGACCGTCATACCCGAAACAGCCGGATTTGGGAAAACACTTGCCGCTTCGCGCACTGCTTCGTTTGTGGAACTCAGGAATCCATTAGGCGGTGTCAGGCGCTTTGATGTGTACAAACGGTATTCCCCAGGTGCATGTGTGAGTTTGTCTTGCGTATTGACTACAACAAGGCTGTCCCCGGTGAAGTACTCATACCAGGTGCCTGGGTAAGGGAATTTCGGGTTGATATCAGAGTTGGTGATCCTGAAATTGGCCATGGCGATGGCATCCATATCCGGATGATTTAAATGAACTGTTTTGAGATAAAAATTCCCATCATTGAAAACAAAATCATCCGTCGAAAATGTCGGGTAATTGGTTTTGAGATGTATCAGGTTTGATGTAATGTCGAATAACCGCGCTCTTTCATAATCATCAAGATAATCCCATCGGATCGGTTTTGGCGAAAGCCGGCAATCGTTGCTTATCGTGCCATTTTCACACCGGTTGATGGAAAAGTCGTATCCCATTTCCCCAAATTGCCACAACATTTTCGGACCGGGTATGGTATAGAAGATAGCGCTAACGGCTTCCATACGCTTCAATGCCGTTGCCAGACGCCGCGTGTTGTAATCGGTATTGCCATCGCCGTATTGGAGGGTGCGCACCATCAGGCGCTCTTCATCGTGGCTTTCCATATAGGCGATAACATGGGGTTTGTTCCACCCCCTGACCGTATAATCCGCCCATTCAAGATCGGAGACATAGCCCATGGCCGCCTCATTGAACTCGTGGTTCATATTGCCCCACAACATCATGCCGTATTCCGCCAGTTCCTTTTCCTCGCTGTTCTGGGCAAAGTGTTCCAGGATAACATATGCATCCGGACTGAGCGACCAAATGTAGTCTGCATAATCTTTCAATATGGTGATCCTGCCAGCATCATATTGTGCCATCAACCCTGCATCATTGCCGGAATTAAACTGGGTCATTCCCTTAGACAGGTCAAATCGGAATCCATCAAAACGGTAATCAAGGATCCATCGTTCCAGGATCCTTTTTACCCAACTCTTTGTCGCCTGGGACATGTGGTTGAAATCATATCCGACATTAAAGGGATGCCGCGGTGTCACATTCAACCAGGGATTGTCCGGTGCAGGTCTGAAATTGGTGGCATCCCAGTACATTTGGGCCAGTGGACTTTGGCTGAAACAATGGTTGAACACCACATCCAGGATGACGGCAATACCCCGGGCGTGGGCTTCATCAATAAACCTTTTTAACTGTTGACGAGATCCGTAATATTTATCTATCGCACCGTGGAATGAGGGATTGTAGCCCCAACTGATATTACCCTCAAATTCGAAGACGGGCATCAGTTCGATGGCATTGACACCCAGTCTCTGGAAATAGTCAAGGGTATCAATGAGGGAATTGTAATTATGATCATCCAGAAAGTCCCGCAAAAGCATCTCGTAGATGACCAGGTCTTCATTGCCGGGCCTGACAAAGTCATTCACCTGCCAGCTGTAATCATCTGTCTCCAAGTCAAAGGCAGTCACGATTCCGGATGCCAATCCATCAGGATAATCAGGCAGTTCTGATAGAATGCCTGCATCTATCCACTGGTCATTCCAGGGATCAAGAACAACTTCGGCGTAAGGGTCTGCAACGGTTATAGTGCCATCCACCAGGTATTGGTAAGTGTTTTGGCCTCCTTCAAACAACGATCCGGGCAACTCTATCCAGAAAGTACTTTGATCCACACCCTTGTTCATCAGATAGGCCTCGTCCAGGGTGTAGTTATTTGCCGGACATAAAAAGAAAACAAAGTCCTTTGAAGGTGCAAACAGTTGAAAAACGAAGGTAGAATCGGTGTAATAATTTAATCCATCGCGCGTGCCCTGGGGAGGATTCACCTGGGTCTGGTTTACATCGAGAACGATGTAATTCTTTGAAAGGGAAACGGTATCTTCATCGAGGCTTATCCTGAAGGACAGGTTATGAGTTCCCGTACTGGGTTGGACAATGTAGAAACTGGCATAATCCGTCGAGTCTGCATATATCGAAGTCTCATTATCGTCAATCTCAACAAAGGCCTTCCTGTTTACCCTCAAGCTGATTAGAAGGCTATCGTCACTAAAGAGTACAGAGGCGTCATTAACAGGATTCTCAATGGTGACAAGCAAGCCTTCATCCGGCGGGTAAATATCGGTAAAGATATCAGATCCATCAGCCGCCCGGCCAACGATGGATCCATTCACATTTCTAAAGACAAAGGCGAGCTGGAACACCTCCTCCCCCGGGTTGAGGTTGTAATATGTTTCGATATTGTAACTGATCGAGTAAATGTTATTGCCCTCCGATGTCATGAGAGTCCGGCTATCCGCGGTCCCCCAATTGCCAATCACGTGCTTCCAGTCATTGCCATTGGCACTCTCACTGGTAATGACGCCAGTGTGAGCGTACACATCCCCTTCAAAATCCAGCAAAGCCATATTGCCTTCCGAAGCATCATAATATACGGTAACGTCGTCAAATTGGGTGGGGAAAGGCGGGTCAGTCCAAACCACAAGACCTGTGGGTTCAATCCCGGTGTCCTCTTGTACATTATGAAAAACATTGATTTCGGGGTTTAGAATTTTCTGGATCTCACCGGAAGGCCAATACACCAGGACACTATCGATACTCTGAGTATCCCCTAGCCCAAAGTGGACCATCGCGCTGCTCTGTGAAGCATACCCCGATCCCGAAGTGGTATAATCTGATTGTAGTCCCGCCGGCGTAAACAAATTGACGCGTGTGCCTATGGCATCGGTATTGGACAATGTGCCCGTGAATTTAAAAGCAACAAAATTCTGTGGCTGGCCGGTATTCCGGAAAAGCTGGTTGCCATCTGATCCGGAATTGATCACACCCAGATCCATTTGTCCATCCCTGTCAAAGTCGGCAAAAGCCGCGCCATAAGCAGCGTATGGCGAATTGATCTCGGGAGAGGATTCTTCGTTGAACACGAATCCGCCTGCATTGACAAATAGCTTGTTGGGAAAGGTCTGGCCCTGCACACCAAAATAGGTGTCATTGGCCAGGTAGATGTCTTTCCGGCCATCATTATTGCAATCAAAGGCTAATGTCCCCCACCCCATGCCGAGATCGTCCGTATTTGAAATGGCTGAAAGGTCTGAGAAATGGCCATTCCCATTATTGCGGTAGAGTACATTTTCATAAAGGTTTGTAATATAAAGGTCGAGCCATCCGTCATTATTGAAGTCCGCAACATCGACACCCATTCCGAAACCGGCAAAATTGAGGTTTGATGATGAGGATACGTCTGTAAAAAAGCCGCCTTCATTCCTGTACATCTCGTTGGGGATATTGCCGTCATTGACCTGGTAAAGATCGGGGTCGCCGTCATTGTCCATATCAAAAAACACGGCAGCCATGGAAGGGTTCGCAGCAAAGAGGCCGGAAGCTTGTGCCACATTTATGAAATATTGACCTTCATTCCGCCAAAGAATATTTTTTTCTTTAAACTGGGC
>JBFKJL010000167.1:0-6038 GCA_041631795.1 Saprospiraceae bacterium
CCATTGCTGCTCTCTTGCGACCCCGACAGGATTCGAACCTGTAACCGCCTGATCCGTAGTCAGGTACTCTATCCAGTTGAGCTACGGGGCCCTGATTTTTCATGGATTGAAAAGGACTGCAAATTTATGATAATTCTCATTATCATGAACTAAAAATACGTCATTCTGTACAAGTCATCAGCATATATGTCACATAACTTATTGATATATAGTTGTTATCATATAGGTATAATTGTAATAGAAAATAAAAATTGTTTGTCTGTTACTCTTACATTTTTACAATAATTCCCTTATCTTTGCGCGCTGAATCTCCATTAATGGACTTATAAAAGCATTTTTAAAATGTCTAAGATTTGTCAACTCACAGGAAAAAGGCCCATCTCGGGAAATAACGTATCGCATTCCAACAGGAAAACGAAAAGGCGTTTCATGCCCAATATTCAGAAGAAAAGGTTTTATATCCCTGAACGGGATAAATGGGTAACGCTGAAAGTTTCTACGAGCGCTTTGCGAACTATCAATAAGATTGGCATCTATGAATTTCTGAAAAGGCAGCAAAAAGCCGGTTTTGACGTAGGCATTAAACTCTGATCATCATGGCAAAAAAATCAAAAGGCAATAGAATCCAGGTCATTCTTGAGTGCACAGAGCACAAAAACACAGGGCTTTCTGGAACATCCCGTTACGTGACTGAAAAAAACAGGAAAAACACGCCTGACAGAATTGAATTAAAGAAGTATAATCCTATTTTGAGAAAGCATACTGTTCACAAAGAAATCAAATAATCATGGCAAAAGTTAGTAAAAACGCACGTGTTGCTCAAAGAGCAGCCAATAAAGGATCGGGAAGGGATTTTGTAAAGGTAGTCACCAGCGTTAAAAATCCTGACACCGGCAAATACTCCTACAAAGAAGTTATGATCCACAAGGATAATGTCAAGGAATTCCTTGCGCAAAACAAGTAAAACTGCAAAGCAAAGTTCTCAACTTTGCTTTTTTTTTGCCATTCTACAGCCTATAGTGCATGAGCATATTCAAGAAGTACTTCACGAGGGATAAGGAAGCCGAACTGGACAAAGGCCTGGAAAAAACCAAGTCAAATATCTTTGGGAAGATCGCCAAGGCTGTGGCAGGCAAGTCAAAGGTGGATGATTCCTTCCTCGATGACCTTGAACAAATACTCATCTCTTCAGATGTTGGCCTGGATACAACGATCAAGATCATCGAAAAACTTGAAGAAAAGGTCGCTGAAGTCAAGTATTTCAATACGAATGAACTGAATGCCATCCTCAAAGGCGTCATCATTGATATCCTTTCAGAGAACAATACAGTAGACCTCGAGGACTTCACCTATCCCAAGGAATTTAGCCCTTATGTAATGCTGGTCGTAGGGGTCAACGGCGTGGGCAAAACAACCACCATCGGCAAATTGGCGCACCAATACAGGAAACGCGGTAAGACCGTCCTCCTCGGAGCTGGAGACACATTTCGCGCAGCGGCAGTTGACCAACTCAATATCTGGGCAGAGCGTTCAGACTCTGAATTCTACGACAAAGGCATGCATGCCGATCCGGCAGCAGTTGCCTATGAGACCGTCCAGCACGCGCAAAACATTGAAACCGATGTGGTCATCATTGATACTGCTGGCCGACTGCATACCAAGAAACATCTCATGCAAGAGCTGACCAAGATCAAAAACTCCATCAATAAAAAACTTCCCGGCGCGCCTCACGAAGTTCTTTTAGTCCTGGATGCGACAACAGGACAAAATGCCATCGAACAGGCCAGGCGATTTACTGAAGCCACAGATGTGACAGCATTGGCGCTCACCAAGCTCGATGGTTCAGCCAAGGGTGGGGTCATTTTGGGCATCTCTGACCAGTTCAAGATCCCGATCAAATACGTTGGCGTGGGCGAAGGTATAGATCAGCTCCAGGTATTCAATAAAACCGCGTTTGTGGATTCCCTTTTCAAAGAATCCTAGATTTCCGATAATTGTAATACTTTCGAAGGGGAGAAAACATCCCTGGATATGGAAAAGATAAGCTTTAAATTCCCGATTGCAGCAATGCTTGTTTGCTCGGCTTATCTCATGCAGTCTTTCTCCTCTCAATTTACGCCTTCATTTATATACGATTCGCAACCTGAACTTGTCAATGAAGAACAACAGGGCGAGACCCTCAAAAACTGCACCCTGAAAACTTCCCGGAACACGAATTCTAAATCTGCCAGACAGGGCGTGGATTTCAAATCAACGATCAATATCATCCTTGTCCAAAGCGCAAATGTATTGTGCTTTGGAGATTCGAGTGGTTACGCCCAAATCGAAGTGGAAGGCGGCACCCCCCCCTACAACATTATCTGGGACAATGGGGAATCAGGTCTTGAAGCCTTTGCACTTGCTGCAGGACAGCACGCTGTATCAGTCACCGATGCCCTTAGTGAAAAACAATCCCTGCAGGATATCTTTATCGGGACACCGGATCCATTGATTCTAGTCGATACGATTGCTGTCGACCCCTATTGCGCGCCCCTGGACAATGGATTTCTCCAGGTTTTCATGGCAGGTGGCATACAACCGTACAGCTACCTCTGGTCCAATGACAGCACTGTAGCATCCATTGATGGCCTCGGCATGGGGCTTTACAGTCTGACTGTTGCTGATGACAATAATTGTAAGGCAGTTTTCGATTTCACGCTTTCCTTCACACATGTGCCGGAAGTGAACATCATCAGTGAATTGAATACCCTCATGGCTGATGGGGTTTTTTCATCCTACCTTTGGTCAACAGGTGACACCACACCTGTCATAACCGTTTATTCTGATGACTTGTATACATTAACTGTCACTGATCCCAGCGGATGCATCGCCGTAGACTCGATCGCTTCCGCGATCACCTTCCCGCCATGTGCCGACTCATGTGATCAGTCATTTGAACTCACGGGAAGGGACACCCTGGATTTTTACTGCAATGGCATCAGTATCGATGAAACCACCTTTACACAATGTCAAATTAATGGAGATACAAAGGTCAACTGGCATCGATTTTCTCCACATGTCATGACATATAAACTCAATGTGACTATCATTAATCTCAATGACATCGATCTGTTAGGTGTTCAGGCCCTGGCAGGCACTTGCGAGGCTGGGCTGCCAATTGATTCCACTATGTGTGGCTCAGGCGATTCGTTGGCATTTACGATACATTTGAATCCCGGTGGCGGGGAAGTTTATTTTATCCTGGGGATTCCAGATACTGCTTATGGCCACTACGTTATTGATATTGAGGAAGTGCAGGTTTCCTGCACAAGATCTTCTGACCTCAGTGTCCGCCTTGCTTCGCAAACTGCAAATGACACGATCTATTGCCCGGGAGACATCCTGGAATTTTGCTACGAGCTGACATATACAGGTTTACAAAGTGATGACGATGGGAAATGCCCGTCATTGCATGGGATCGTTCCAATGGTGGGCAACGGGTACGACACCACTTCTATGCCTTTGAGCACCCAGGCGCCTGATACAAATTGGACATGGTTCGAGGGTGCTACAGTCGCTTACAACTTGTATAATGACTGGATTCAAACCGACACACTTCCCAATGGAGGAATTCTGCTCTCTGACAATGGCACTTCCCCTCTCAGCCCGGGCACTCAGCTTCCAGCAGGATGGTGGCACACTGCAGGAGACACAGCAGGATGCCCAGACACAATTCCACCCGGCAACGGGCAGGGATTGCAGGCAAACTGTGATTCAGTGAATGTTTTTACATTTTGTTTTGAGGTGTTGATACGGGACTCAATACCAGTTATGGAGGTCGAATCGGATTCAGCATTGTTTGATATCAGTATTTACACTTTTTTTGATAACGAAACGGGTTGTCTGACTGACCCTAACTGTCTTGCTATGGCTCCGGCAAAAGCCGACCCCCGAATACACCCTGTCCCCCTGACCATCAATATTGAGCATGGACCTGTTTGTTCCGGTGGATCGGCGGCTCTGGAGATCACTGCAAGTGATAGCCTGGCATCCATGTTCCTCTTACCTGTTCCGAATAACTTCATTTCGGATCTTCCTCATGATACGGTCTATATCAACGGTTTTGACACGGTCCAATACCAAATGACCAATATTTCTGACACCATTCAAGTCCAGGAATTCAGTATTGGGTTTGTAGATCCGGCATCGCGATGTTCGGATGCGCTTCAACAAGTCTACGTAACGGTCTACCCGGATCTGGACAGTCTATTCGTTCTCGACAGCATTGGTCATACGTTGTGCCATGATTCCAGGGAGGGCTCAATCGCCCTGACCCCCCTCAGCTCAATTCCCATGAATTGGCTGTGGAGCACCGGAGATACAATGTCAGATCTTTCAAACCTGGGCAGAGGAGACTACAGTGTGACAGTGTCATCTTTTTTTGGGTGTCCCAAAACGTATATCTACAGCGTCCCCGGACCTGAGCCCATTGAGGTCAATGTGCTCAGCATCTCGCCCATATCGTGTTTTGCCGCTCATGATGGTGCCATATTAACATCTTTTACCGGGGGCACACCTCCTTACAGCTACCTGTGGAATACAGGCTCTGGCAGCAGCGATATTTACAACTTGAATACTGGAGCTTATACCATTACCGTATCGGATTTAAACAACTGCACCAACAGCATTGACATTCAACTTGACGAACCCGACCCTATTTCATCCCGATTCGACCTCAATGTTCCTTATTGTCCAAGCGAGATTGTAGAATTCCTGCGGGTCTTGCCGGAAGGTGGCACAGGACATCTCAGCGTATTATGGTCAAATGGAGACACAACCCGCCAACTAGACCTTCCTTCCCAATCGAGTTATACAGTCACAATAACGGATAATAATGGCTGTGAGCACGTCGATTCAATCTCATGGGTTCCACGAGATACCATGCCACCCGTGATGATCGTTAAAGACACGATCCTGTATATTCCTGAATCCGGGCAATCCCAGGTCTTAACGGCCCAGCAGTTTGCCGGGGAAAGTTATGATGACTGCACCCTTGTTTCTATAGAACCTCCGGTCCTTGAATTTGATTGTGAAGCCCTGGGCATTTACTTCATTGTTATCAGGGGCACTGATGACAACAATAATGTCGCCTTTGACACCCTTGTGGTAGAGGTCAAGGACAGGGTCGAACCGTTCATCTTTTGCCCTCAGCCAATAGAAGTCTCAATGTGTGATACAGTCACCTACGGAATGCCTTTCGTTTTTGACAATTGTGGCATCGAGACCTTTGAACTCATCAGTGGCCTCGGCAGCGGTTCGGTATTTCCACCTGGGCTTAACCTGGAGGTTTTTCGCGTCACTGACCAGTCGGGTAATGAGAGCACTTGCGATCTCGAGATCATCGTAGATGTGGATATTGACATCAATAAAACGGCCTTGCCCCCCAGCTGCTCCGGAGGAAGTGATGGTTTTATTGCCGTCACTGTTACAGGGGATCATCCCCCGTTTATCGTTGAATTTGATGATCCTCCGGCTGATTTCAGCAATGTACAGGCCGGGATTTACCCTTTTACGGTTACAGACTCATCTGGGTGTTTGGTGATGGATACGATTCTACTTCCGGAGGCTCCACCCATCCAGCTGACACAATTGGATGTCACCGATCCCTCAGGTGAGAATGCCTCAGATGGCGCCATCGAACTAACTGTCATTGGTGGCATGCCTCCCTACCAGTATACCTGGACCCTCAATGGCGCAGTTGTCTCTCAAAACGAAGACTTGTTCAATCTCCAGCAAGGCGTCTACACTGTCGTTATCAGGGATATCTTTGGATGCGAATTGACCTTGTCGGTCGGCGTTGGTATTATCCTGAATTCAGAACCCGGGCATATTTCACAATTCAGGATTTATCCGAATCCATGCACTGATATTTTATTCATTGACACCCCTGAAAGATTCATGGACGTGAATGCCACTCTCACAAATACCATCGGCCAGGAGATTCACTCCATTGACCTGCACCCGGGAGTGAATGCACTTGATCTCAGTCGTGTCAAGCC
>JBFKJL010000168.1:0-5959 GCA_041631795.1 Saprospiraceae bacterium
AAACATTCGCAATTGCATTCCAGGGCTTGAAGAATGATGGTGCCACGATGGGCATCTTTTGGGATGACACCTGGGCTGCTCTGGAAATCGGTGTGCCCACAGATGAAAAAGTTGAGGCCGATATTGCACGTGTACTTGGCGAGCCTTCCCAGGGAGATTACTACAATGCGGCTTCCTACTACCACTCAGCAGGCAAAGATTTGAAAAAAGCATTGGAGTGGATCACTATTGCCACTGCAGGTGAAAACCCAAGATTCTGGCAAGTGCGCAGAAAAGCTTTGATCCAGGCTGACCTGGGTATGAAAAAAGAAGCGATCGCGACAGCAAAACAATCACTCGAATTGGCAAAGGCTGCAGGCAATGCGGACTACGTCAGGATGAATGAAAAATCGATCAAGGATTGGTCGGGCATGTAATCTTGTACTCAAGATCTATATATGGGTTGATGCCTCTGGCTTCAGCCCATTTTTTTTACCCATGATCAATTGAAGGAAGTGCGCCAGAATAATCACACCTAAAGCGCCAACGACGTTCAGCCATAAATAAGGCACAATATCGAGGAAAAAGAGGTAGATCACAAAAGCTTCAACGATAAGTCCTGCAAAGAAAACAGCATGACCACGGATCTTTTTAAAATAGAAAGCGACCAGGAAAATGCCGAGTATCGTGCCGTAGAATATAGATCCCACGATATTGACAAACTGGATGAGATTTTCAAATAGTGTCCCCACTGAAGCAAATAGAATCGCCACGAGGCCCCAAAATAAGGTCAATAATTTTGAAGCATGAACGTAGTGCTTGTCACTGCCTCTGTTAAAAATATTGCGTTTGTAGATGTCCACGACAGAAGTGGATGCAAGGGCATTCAGTTCGGAGGCTGTTGAGGACATGGCCGCAAAGAATATCACTGCAAGCAATAAGCCCACGAGACCTTTGGGCAGGTTGTGAATAATAAAATTCACAAAAACATAGTCCTTGTCATTCGTCTCAATGGTCGAATCGTATTGTTTGATGATCGTTTTGGCATCACTGCGCAATGACATCTCAATGTCCGTCAGACGCCTGATATCTGTCTCAAGGGCCTGTCGACGCGAATGGTCGTTGTCCCGGGCTGCTTCGTATAAGGAAGCGTGCAAGTTTTGCTTATTATCAAAATTCTCATTGTAGGCCTCCTCGATTTCATTGTAAATGTCTGCGTATTCCGAATTGTACAATTTTTCATTCACCTTTTCATTAAAGAAGATCGGGGCCTTATGCGTTTGATAGAACAGAAAGACCATGACGCCCAGGAAGAGTATGAAGAATTGCAAAGGCACCTTCATCAACCCGTTTAGCAAAAGACCAATCCTGCTTTCCCTGATGGAGCGCCCCGTGATATATCTCTGGACCTGGCTCTGATCCGTGCCAAAATAAGACAGGAAAAGGAACAAGGCAGCCATGCTGGACCATATATTATAGCGTTCATTCCAATCAAATGTAAAATCGATGACATCAAGCTTTTGGTTGGCAGCGGCGATCAGCATCGCATCAGAAAACGACCCTCCATTGGATAAGCGGTCAAGCAGGATGAAAAAAATGATGAACAGCCCTGTCAGGATAACGATCATCTGGTGCTTGTGCGTGACATGGACAGCCTTTGTGCCACCGGATACCGTATAAATGACCGCAAGAAGGCCAATGAAGATTGTCGTCACGTTCAGGTTCCATCCCATGATGGATGACAATATTATTGAAGGTGCGTAGATCGTGATGCCTGTGGCCAGTCCGCGCTGAATTAAAAACAACCCCGAGGTCAGTGAGCGCGTTTTGAGGTCAAACCTGGATTCGAGGAATTCGTAGGCCGTATAAACCTTGAGCTTGTAAAAAAGAGGGATGAAGGTGATACATATGATGATCATGGCTACCGGGAGCATAAAGTAGAACTGGGCGAAACCCATCCCGTCATGGTAGGCCTGCCCCGGCGTGGACAGAAACGTGATGGCACTGGCTTGCGTGGCCATCACTGAGAGTCCCACTGTCCACCATTTGGCTTCATTGTCCCCGAGAAGATAACTCTCTATATTCTTGCTTCCCCGGGTTTTGTAAATACCGTAGCCAATAATGATGGACACAGTCATTCCCAGGACAATCCAGTCAAGCGTCGTCATAATCTATATGGATTTGAAATAGAAGTACATGAAAGCAATGAAAAGGACGTTGAATATGATCACCAACCAGTACCAATACTTCCAGGCTGGCAATAAGGGAGATTTTTCTTCTAAAGTGTTGTGTGTCATATCAGGGTCTTTGTGGGTTTGAAGAAAGAGCAATCATATTGGCAAAGAACCGGTAGGCACCCGGGACACCCGCGGGTAATTGTCTGAACCAGGACAATGATGTGTACACAAAATGCCCTTGCCCATGCGCCGCTATCAGGGTGCTGCCTTCATTGGGTTCTTCCCCCGGGTCGTTACAAGAGAAAACGGGTGTGTAGGCATCGTCCCATTCACCGGGAAAATACAGGCCGCGTTCCTGGACCCATCCATCAAAATCATTTTGCGTAATGGTATTTGGAAAATGGAAAACCCTGTGCTCAGGGGCAATAATGCGCATTTCGGCGAATTCATCGGTCACCCTGTTCCTTGACAGTTTCAGAGGGAAAATGGAAATCTTATCGCTATTGAACCCCCTGGAAGTGTTGTATTGGGCAATGACCGTGCCGCCACCTTTGACATAATCAAAGATCTGGTCCTTGTACAAAGCCAGTTCATCGATCGTGTTGTACGCACGGACACCAATGATGAGGGCGTCATACCGTGATAATCGCGAAGTATTCAATTCATTAACATCGATCATATCGACTGTATACCCAACGCTTTGAAGACACTCGGCCACTTTATCCCCGGCACCCATGAGGTAGGCGACATTATCCCCGGCAATTGCCATGGGGACACGGACGACTCTTGCTATGGCTGGAGTGAGGACAGTTTGTTGAGGAATATGGTCGTATTCGATGACGGTTTTCTGCTTGTCAAATATGTATCCTTCAACTTCAAATCGAGCTTTGATCTGGCCCTCTGAAATTCCCTGGGGTGGTTGAATGTTAAATATATATGTCTGCTCAAGGCCCCTGAGATGGGTGCGAACATCGATGTGCAGCGGTTCGGAATACCACCCTTCGGGCAACTCCACTGAGAGGCGACCCGAGACATTGTCCCTGGATAACGAAACGCCCACTTCAATGGCTCTTTGTTTCGTGTCCGGGAACAGGAAGATCTCTTCACCGAATGACAAGTCTGCCAATGGCACAACTGCCAGGGGTTTTCTGATTTCTCCGGAGGCGGGATCGACAGATTTGTGCGTGACAGGACAAGACATGACAATGGATTGGCCCAGAATCTGAAGGCGATAGTCAACGGTGAAGGCAGGTCTTGTTTCCGCGATCAATCTGTCGGCATAATCGCCAATATCATAAAGACCTTGAGTGCTTGGTTTATCAAGCCAGAAAGGTGAGGAATAGGGTGTCCCGACAGGAATACGAAGGCCCTTATCCCATTTGTTGGTCGTGTTATTTTCCAGGATTTTTTGGACATCGATAAAAAGGAGGGCGTCATTCAAGGCGATGGATTCGAGGACGACCGGAACACTTGACCTGTTGACAGCTTCGAAGGACAGTTCAAGGCTGTCGCCCGGAGTGCATTCTTCGACCCCGGTCGTGACATCCAGGTACAGACCGAGGCAGGACTTGATGATTTCCCTTAATTCATTTGATTTTATGGCCTTCCAGTGGGCGTCATCAAGATCCTGTACTGCCGAATAGACATCCATAAGGGCAGGGACAGAAGCTGAGGGCTCGTTAAACTTAAACGCCTCAAGAACATCTTCTATCATTTGACCGATCTCTGTCCCGCCGTTGACCCGTGACCAGGTCGTATTGAGACCTTCAAAAATATTCTCCCTGTTCCCGGGCATTTCGCCCTTAATGATTTCCAGGTATTCCTGGTAGCTGCCTCGCACACCTGCAGAGCCAAAGCCCTGTGAGCGGTGTTTGCTCCTCGACAGGGCAGCAATTTCTGTATTCGATGTTCCCAGGGTTGGATAATAGGTGCCGACATCAATGCTCATCAACCTGGACTTGTCAGCTTCGGCAAATCTTTCCCTGGATCCATAGAACCACCAGCTCGTATTAAAGAACAACCTTGAGGGTTGCCAGGGGCCTGTCCAATTCAATTGTTCCGGGTAGGCGGATGGGTCGGCAGCAAGGTCAAAAGCTTCCACTGACAACATCGCGGAACTGGTATGGTGTCCGTGAGTCCGGCCCGGGGTTCTGTGATCAAACCTGTTGATGATGACATCAGGTTTGAAATGCCTGATTATGCTGACGACATCCCCGAGGACTTCGTCTTTATTCCATATGCGCAAGGTTTCGTTAGGATGTTTTGAATAGCCAAAATCAATAGCTCTGGAGAAAAATTGCTTTCCGCCATCTGTTTGCCTGGCCATCAGAAGCTCCTGGCTGCGTAAAACACCAAGCATTGACCGTATTTCAGTACCTATAAGGTTTTGTCCTCCTCCGCCGCGTGTGAGTGATAAATAAGCTGTACGCGCGTGCTCAGCATTGGACATATAGGAAATGAGGCGGGTGTTCTCATCATCCGGGTGGGCGGCAATGTAAAGCACGCTGCCAAGGAAATTGAGCTTCTTTATGTCCTCATAAATTTCAGCTGAGCTGGGCTGCTGGGATTGAAGAGACATTGAGGTGACAAGAAAAAAGCAGAAGACCAGGCTTAAATGATGCATGGGTGAATACAATTTGAATGTAAAATATAAACTTATATTATATACGAAAAATACTTATATAAGAATAGTGGCAATACGAATGAAAGTGTATTTTTGACCTTTTAAACAGATTAACGGTGTTAGTATTCCTGATTATCATTCTTTTTATTGCCCTTGGAGTTCTTGTCACAAACTTTCATGGATTCATACGCACCAAACGCTAGGCCGGCACTTGCTCTTTGCATTCTTCATCAGGTTTTTTTCCACAGACAGAACATTCACCGAGTTGGTTTTTTAACATAGGGTTATTGCTGGCGCAGGTGCCCCTGAATTCTTTGCCAGTAAAAATGTGCCTGATATTCATCAGGGCAAAAGCGATCAGGAAAATTCCAAAAATTATTGCGAATGTCATTAGGATTTGGCCCATCTTAGCATTTTAGTATTCAACGCAAAGGTACACTAATTGGTTTAAGATGGACAAACGACTTCAGGCTTTTTCTCGCCTACTGGATATCATGGATGACCTCAGGGAAAAATGTCCCTGGGACAGGAAACAGACGATGCAGTCCCTGCGCAACCTGACGATCGAAGAGACGTATGAACTCGCCGATGCCATCCTCGAGGATGACCTTACGGCAGTACAGGAGGAAGTGGGCGACCTCTTGCTCCATATGGTCTTTTACGCCAAAATAGGGGAGGAAAAAGGTGCCTTCGATATTGGGGATGCCCTGGATGCCATTTGCGATAAACTCGTCAAGCGCCACCCCCATATCTATGGAGATGTCGAAGTGCGTTCAGATGAGGATGTCAAGAAAAACTGGGAGGAATTGAAGTTAAAAGAAGGGAAAAAGTCAGTTTTGGCCGGGGTGCCCAACAGTCTGCCTGCGTTGGTGAAGGCGTACCGTATGCAGCAAAAAACGGCAACGGTCGGGTTTGAATGGGAACATATCGATGATGTATGGTCCAAGGTCGAAGAAGAAGTCGGGGAATTTGGGTCAGCGATGGCTTCAGGAGACAGGTCGAAGATGGAGGAAGAGTTTGGCGATCTCTTGTTTGCCCTGGTCAATTACGGCAGGTACCTGAAGATCGAACCGGAAACAGCCCTGGAACGCGTCAATAAAAAATTCAAAAAGCGGTTTGAATATATCGAGCATAAGGCCCAAAAGCCTCTTTGGGACATGACTCTCGGAGAGATGGATGC
>JBFKJL010000169.1:0-5957 GCA_041631795.1 Saprospiraceae bacterium
AAAACAAAATTGCCTCTGACCCCGAGGGCTTCAAAAGTCTTAAAATCCACATGGTTATTGCCGAAAGTATAGTCAGAGAATATCTCCGGATCATGGGCGTCCATGCGGCGGACCAGCTTTTCGATCCGTAACATGAGCTCTTCAAGCTCAAAAGGTTTTGTCAAATAATCGTCAGCACCCAGTTTCAATCCCTGGATGCGGTCTGTTGATGTATTTTTAGCCGAAATTATGATAACGGGGATGTACCGCTCGAAGACTCTCAGTGTATTAAGGACTTCCAGGCCGCTGATCTTCGGAATCATCAGATCGAGCAAGACGAGATCAATATATTGTGTTTCGATAGCGCGGACAGCTTCTTCACCGTCTTTGGCAAGGATGACCTCGTAACCCTCGAGTTCGAGGTTTAGCCTGACCAGTTCGCGTATGCTTCTTTCATCTTCAACCAGTAATATCCTTGTTTCAGCCACTTTTAGGTAATTTAATGATCATTGATGTTCCTTTTGGCGCGTTGTCTTTCAATTGAAGAATGCCTTTATGGGCCTCTACGATCGTTTTGACAATATACAATCCCAGCCCAGTCCCTTTTGATGCCCTTGTGTCTTCATTGTCGAGCCGTTTGAATTTTTCAAAAACAGTTGTTTTATGATGATCAGGAATACCGGAGCCGAAATCATTGATTTCCAGGTGACACATTTTATCATCCTGGGTTAACCTGATATCCACGGGATCCTGGTCTTCGGAATACTTAATGGCGTTTTGGATGACATTGTTGATCACGCTGATGATGCCTTCCTTATCGACATCCAGCAGGATGTTATTGTCGATCGTATTCCTGATTTCTCGGTCAGGGTATTGGATCCTGAAAACTTCGATCCGGTCTTTGATTAACTCACTGATGTTAAGCCTTTCAAAATTAAACGAATAGTTGTGATCGAGTTGTGCCGTCAGCAAGATATTCTGCACATGATTGTCTAACCGGTTGCTTTCTTCCTCGGCAATTAAAAGCAGGCTTTCCTTTTTTTCCGGACTCAATTTTCTGTGCCTCAGAGTCCTGATAATTAATTTTAAGGAGGCGATCGGTGTTTTCAATTCATGCGTGACAGACAACAAAAAATTGCGTTGCCTTCTCTGGGCCTTTAATTCATACTGAAAGGCTTTGTAAATAAGGAACATGCCGATGACAATCGATACACCGAAGGCAATGGATTCGCCTACAATCATATTGCGAGTTTTGGTGTAATTGCGGTAGACTTCTTCCGTTTCCAAAGGGTAAACCAATTTCTGAAGCTCATAAATCCTGACATTTTCCCGGTATAGAAGGATTGCCCACCATGCAAATGCCAGGATCATATAAGTCATGACCAAGAGCGCGATTATTCTCCTGCGGTATTTACCCATACGTTCTTTTTATTATAGTCATCACACATCGAATACGGATGTCAAATATATCATGTTGGGTTTGATTTGTATTGCTATTACGTCCGGATTCGCATCTGTTTTCTTGAAAAGTAGTCAAATAACTTGTTTACTTTGCAGCTATAATAATCTGTGAAAGTTAAAATAGATATTGGACGGATTGTCAGGGAAATCCTGGAAGAAGGGGGAGTCGTATTCCTCAAAGGTATCGGCACCCTCAAACTTCGGCATCTGCCATCACAGTTCATTCTTAAGGGGTCAGCTATGGCCCCACCTTCGGTCACCCTTGAAATTGCCGATGAATCCCATTCCAACGAATCCCTCCGATCAAGGCTCATGTCGGGATACGATCTTAAAAAATCAAAAGCGGAAAAGGTCATTCTCCAGTTCAACCAGAAATTGCTTAATGGATTGATCAATTACGACAAGGTTTATATCCAGGACGTTGGGGTGATCATCAATGGCAAAGATGGACAATTCGAGATCATTCCTGACCAGGATCTTGTGGACCAGTTCTATTCAGGTCTTCCGGAAATCCCGGTACATTTCATACCCTTGTCAGATAAATCCAGGGATGGAGTTGTATCTGCGACAGGCCTTGATGAAACGACCACGGAAATCCCGGTTGGTAAACAAGAACCTGAAATGATTGTGGACGAAGGGCAAGATACAGCAGATGAATTCGAAATAAAGGGAAATGATGACCCTGGAGGAAGTGCCCCGTTGAGCATTGAACAAAAGGAAGAACAATTACTGCAAAACGATCCCATACCGGATCCTTTAGAATCAGGTAAAGACGAGAATGATGACCCTCCTATTGTGGTGCCGTTGGTATCTGGGGCAGAGTCGAAGGCTGTGGAAGAACGAGATGGTCAACAGCCTGACACGACAGGGAAAGCAGAAATTCATGATGTTGAAGATGCTGAGTTTGATGCTGAAAAAAGCGTGATCCAAGAGCCACCTGCATCTGAAAAGCATCGAAGAAAGATCATTTGGCCCTATTTTCTGGCTCTTGCGGGACTGTTGCTGATCGTATTTGTCGCAATAAAAATGTGTTCTGCAGAAGAAAAGGCCACAACGGCAGAAGGTGCCGTGGTTTCTTCTGATTCAAGTGCACTGGTAGATACCGAAGACGGGGTGGCTGATGATTCAAAAGTGAGTCCGGCCATTGACCAGGTATCGTCAGAGCCTGTGTGGAAGGAATGTATCATTATAGCGGGGTCCTTTACAAAGCGTTTGAATGTAGAACGCATGCGTGAATCCATTGAAGGCGCAGGCTATAATCTGTATCTGGAAGCGTATGGTCCTTACACAAGGGTAGGGGCGCGGTTGGACTACCAGGAAGGTACCCTTGACAGCGTTGTCAGGGAATTCAGGACGTTATTTGGCGAAGGCGCATGGTTGTTAGAACCGCGCATGCACATTCCCCATTAATTACAACCCAGGTCCAGAACTGATTGAAAGTCGTTATTAGGAAAACAATTGCCCGATTTTAAATGATCGGGTTTGTACCTGTGAAGATCTGGATCGTCTAAACTTTTTTCCAGGAATATCTTGAGATGCTTTTTTTCCTCATCTGTTAAGCCCAGGGGAACGAATTTTTCAGACAACAATTCCTGGGCCACACGTTCATTTTCACTTTCTGCTTTATCGAGGTATTCAATGAGTTCTTCAAGATTGCGCTTGGAGGCACCGTGAAAATAGAATGGGGTCCCTGTGAGATTATAGAGTTGGGGCACCTTGAATTTATAATTGTCATCCGGATTTTGGGTAAATCCGCCCCGGCCGAGATTGCGTTTGTCAGATGGCGAACTGTTGTAAGAGGGTATTTGGTCCATATCCCTGACACCCAATGCATGAAATTCGAGTGATCCAAGGTTTTGGTTGTAGTGGCAATTTGAGCAATTGGCCTTACCAAAAAAGAGGATACCGCCTTTTTTCTCTTCATAGGAGAGGGCATCAAAATTGCCTTTCAGCCATTCCTGGAAGGGTGCCCTGTTGGCCAAAACTGTTCGGATATAAGCTGAGAGGGCCAGGGAAGTCCCTACCTGGGAATAGCGATCTTCTTCGGATAATTCGGGAAATGCAGCATCGAAAAGGTCTGTATATCCAAACTCATCCAGTAACGGCTTGTTGACATTGAGCCTGTGTGTTATAACACCCTCAAAATTCTGAGATTCAATGCCTTCGAAACCGAGGTGGTTGATTTCAGTATCCGGTGAAAGATCCCAAAGATCTTCTGTCCCTGTGTTAATGCCGGTGGATCCAAACTGGCCGTTCCAGAAAGTGTTTTTCACATATGCGACGTTGAGTATACTCAATGGGCGCGCACTCTGGACGTCAAGTTCATTTTCAGCATATTCAGGATTTCTCCTGCGGCTTTCTCCATTGACACCAAAGCCGGTCCCCCCGTCTGCAATACCCTGGAAATTGCCAGGCCTGAAACCTGCCTCTGGAATATGACAGCTTGAGCACGAGTATGTTCCAATTCCGGATTCTCGAACGGCATCAATAGCGATGCCTGTTTCAAAGAACAGGAAGCGCCCCAATTCCACCTTTGCGGGTGTCAGGGGATTTTTGGGATCCTGGGGAATAGCGGCAAGATCATGTTCATTTGGAAGAATATAAAACTCCGTAGTGCCATCGGGTGATGCTTGTTTGATCAATTGCTGTAATTCCATATCCAGTTCGATCAATAATGGCATCTGGTCTTTGCTGCAAGCCCAGATTAAAGAGATTAATATGAGGTAGGCAAATGTTTTCTTCACTTTTTAAATTTGAATAGCTTACAAAATTAAAAAACTTTTTTATTAATGTCCAAATTGACATTATAATATAGTATAATATGTAAATTTATGATAATGAGTCTTATATAAAAGGAAATTGTTCTGTTTGTTCATAATTTTGAATATATTGGCATTTTTAATATCTAGTTGTTCAATCAAATAAATAATTATGGATGCATCATTGGTTGTCCTGGCCGCCGGAATGGGCAGCAGGTATGGGGGGCTTAAACAATTGGATACCTTTGGGCCTAATGGAGAAACGATCATTGATTACTCAATTTTTGATGCCATTCGAGCAGGGGTGACGAAGGTTGTCTTCGTTGTCAGGGAAAGTTTCAAAGACGAATTTCGTGATATCTTCACCCGCAAGTTAGGTGATCGTGTGGATCTTCAATTTGTTGCCCAGGAGATGGACAACCTGCCGCCAGGTTTTACCCCTCCCGGGGAACGAACAAAGCCATGGGGTACGGCCCAGGCGGTATGGGTGACAAAAGATGTCGTTAAAGAACCCTTTATAGTCATCAATGGTGATGACTTCTACGGTCGTGACGGGTTCATGACATGCATGGAATATTTTCGGACAAACACGAATCAAACTGATTTTGCTGTTGTTTCTTACCTTCTGAAAAATACTCTTTCAGAGCATGGGGCTGTCAATCGGGGGATATGTTATCAAGATGCCTCTGGATTTCTTGAGAAGATCGTCGAGACATTAAGCATTCATATAGATAAAAATACGGGAATGCCAGTCTATCCCGATGGAAAGGCAGAACACCCACTTGATCCGATGACGCTTGTATCGATGAACATGTTTGCGTTTTATCCTTCATATTTTGATATAGCGAACCGTTATTTCGAATCTTTCCTCGAGGCGTCTTCCGGTCAACTTAAGGCTGAGTTCTTTATACCCCTGGTCCTCGATCGCATGATAGCAGACGGCCGTGGCAGGGTAAAAGTTTTGACATCCACCGGGTCGTGGTTTGGAGTGACCTACAAGGAGGACAAGCCATTTGTGATGGAAAAGATCCAGGCGTTGCTAGATCAAGGGATATATCCGCAAAAACTCTGGGCTTAATTGCAGCCGAGTTCCTGCTGGGACAGTTCATCATTATTTGGAAAGCACTGCCCGGAATGAATGGCAGCGGGTTGATACCTGACCAGTTCCGGATCCTTTAGTGCACTGCTAAGAAAGGCGACAAGCCAAACTTTATCCATTGAGTCCAGATCCAGCGGCTCAAACTTGTGGGATCTATATTCCGGGGGAATTCTCTGATTTTCAAATTCGGCCTTATCAAAGTAATCTACGACATCTTCGAGACTGGATTTACTGGCTCCGTGAAAATAAATTGGGCTGTCGCTGACATTGTAAAGCTGGGGAACTTTGAATTTGTAATAGTCTTCTTCACGGCCCGTAAACCCTCCGCGACCGAGATTTCTCTCATCCTGGGGATTGGAATGAATGGCTTCAGGATGCTGATCAATATCCCTGACACCAAGGGCGTGAAATTCCAAAGAACCAAGATTCGGCTCGTAATGGCACCGGACGCAACCGGCCTTGCCAAAAAAGAGAATCCCGCCTTTCTTTTCTTCAACAGTCATAGCTTCCGGATCACCTTTCAGCCATTTTTGAAACGGGGCCCTGTCCGTCATCAGCGTTCTTAAATAGGCCGAAATGGCCAGGGCTGCTGTTACCGTTGTATACCGTGCTGCCTGAGGTAAATCGGGGAAGGAAGCATCAAACATGTCCATGTATCC
>JBFKJL010000170.1:0-5924 GCA_041631795.1 Saprospiraceae bacterium
ATGGCCAAAACCATTGTCACAGCAAGGTTGCCTGTCACATTTGACCCCCCCAGAAAAGGCACCTGGCCAAAAAGATTCAGCCCAAGGATAAAAAAGAACAAAGCCATAATAACCGGCTGATAGGTCATATACTTATCGCCGAGGAAAGGCTTGACAACATCATCCTGAATAAACGCAAAGATGGGTTCAATAAGAGATTGAACACCTTTTGGTGATTTACCATCGCGCTCCCTGTATGCCCTTGCGATTGTCATAAACAACCAGCCCAAGAGCAGGAAGACTATGATCATACTGACCACGTTCTTGGTGATCGAAAAGTCGTAGTAAGATGTTATTCCCCCACCAAATAATCCTCCGTCTGCAGTGCTCTTTGAATCCAGCTTAAAGGCTTGACCAGCGTAACAAACATAGGCCACTTCTTTTTCCTTGCCATCGACCATTTCCTTCCTGTGGATGTATCCATCCACATCTACAGGTTCTTGCGGGAAAGATGAATCAGCCACTCTTTTTACCGAACCACCATCCAGAACATACCTGTTGTAACTCCGGGCGCCATCACCGTGTCCCATTTTCTTAAAATCAAACTTAGAAGACAGGAAAACATCCCAGCCCTCCCCCGGCGCATATAAAATGCAGGGCAAAGGAATACAAAATGGTCCAATGCTGTAAATATTGGCATCAGCAATGTGATGATAGACGGTTGATGCGGGATCAAAATCATGGTGGCCAAGATGCGCGCAATCGAGAATTTCATGCTCTTCTGTGTGGTCCTGGTCAGTAGCGTGTTGCGTGGCATCACTATTGTGATTGTGTTTGTGGTCCTGCGCATTTGCAGAAAACAGGAATAACAGGATAAGCAGGAAAGTTATATGCGTTTTGATGACCATGTGATCTTATAAAATCGCTGCAAAGGTATGCAATTACACTTTAAATTATAATTTAAAACTGGCCTTTTTTGGGCTTTTTCGCCGACCAAAAGGCAGGGCGTCAAGAGACAAAATTTTATAGATATCACTCAGTCAAAATGTCCGTTTACCAAGCCGTAGAATAGCCATAAATTAATTTGCCCCACATACTGCGGGGCAAATTAATCATAACGCTATAGGCTTTGCTATCTGGCTATGGCAGTGGCTCGTTTTTCCCGGATAACAGTCACTTTGACCTGTCCGGGGTACTGCATTTCATCCTGAATTTTCTGCGAGATCATAAACGCAAGATCGTCCGCAAATGCGTCACTGACTTTCTCGCTCTCAACAATGACCCTCAGTTCTCTACCGGCCTGGATGGCGTAGGCTTTCTGAACGCCATCATATGAAATAGCGAGATCTTCAAGCTCCCCGATCCTCTTGAGATAGCTTTCGAGGATTTCACGCCTCGCACCTGGCCTTGCCCCGGAAATGGCATCACAGGCCTGGACGATGGGTGAAATGATATTGTTCATTTCAATCTCATCGTGGTGGGCGCCAATGGCATTTAAAACCACTGGATGCTCTTTCATTTTTTTGCACATCTCCATACCGAGAAGGGCATGTGATAATTCTGACTCTTCATCTGACACCTTGCCAATGTCGTGCAAGAGTCCTGCCCTTTTAGCCATTTTGATCTGTTTTGAACTCATGCCCAGTTCGGCGCCCATGACAGCACAGAGGTTGGCTGTTTCGATGGAATGCTTCAGCAAATTTTGACCATACGATGACCGAAAGCGCATCCGGCCCACCATCCTGACTATCCCGGGATGCAATCCGTGGATATCTAGGTCAATGACCGTCCGCTCACCGATCTCTTTAATTTGTTCCTCAAGCTGCTTTCGAACTTTCTCGACAGTCTCTTCAATCTTGGCCGGGTGGATTCTCCCATCTGCAACAAGGCGCTTGAGAGACAACCTGCATATTTCCCGCCTGATCGGATCAAAACTGGAAATGACAATAGCTTCCGGTGTGTCATCAACGATGATCTCAGCTCCTGTTGCCGCTTCAAGGGCCCGGATATTGCGTCCTTCTCGCCCAATGATCTGGCCCTTGATGTCGTCTGTATCGAGATTGAAAACCGAAACGGTGTTTTCAATGGTATATTCAGCCCCCATTCTCTGAATGGTCTGAATTATGATCTTCTTAGCTTCTTTGCTGGCCCTGTTCTTGGCCTCATTAATGGCTTCCTTCTCTATAGCCAATGCCTCGGTCGCTGCCTTATCTTTGATCGCTTCAAGGAGTTTTTCCTTGGCCTCGGACTGAGTGAGCTTGGATATTGTTTCCAGCTGCTGGATGCGCTCGTCATTGGCCTTATCGAGTTCTTCCTTCTTCCTGGCCACGATTTTGAGTTGCTTCTCCAGGTTTTGTCTAATAGCCGTCACATCGGCCTCCCGCTGCTCAATTGATTCGAGCTGACCCTTCAAGGCATCCTGTTGGATTTTTAAATCCTTTTCCATTGTGATCACCTCCATTTCCCGCTCTTTCATCTGAACCCGCTGATCCGCCTTGTAACTTTCATAATCAGATTTGAGCTTTGCGTATTTGTCCTTAGCCTCCTGGATTTTCTTGCGCTTGATGGATTCATTTTTAGATTCTGCTTTGCTGACGATCTTTTCAGATCTCATTTCCGCGTCATCGATTTTACGCTTTGCTGTAATTTCAGCTTCCTTAAGCGTCAAATCCGCCTTTTGATTGGCTTCATCAATTTTTGCCTGTGCCGTGCGTTTTACAGCCATCCTGGAGAAGATCATTCCGATGATCAGCCCCACGACCAAACCCGCCATAGCCATGACTCCAATTTCCATATTTCAAAAATTTTGTGTTAATAATTGAACGGCAAAGAGGTTAGACCTTCTTGAACATCACGGCGGAATCGATGAGTTTTTCAAGCGTCGCAATCTTCTTTTCAAGATCGATCACGTGATTTTGTTCAGAACGTTGATGGGCATCAAAAGCATAGGTGAGCAATACCATAGCCAAAACGTCTTGTTTGTCGACTATAGCGTAGTTGGATTGAAATTCATCTATCTTTGCATTGACTTCTTTTTCAATGACCCTCGCCACCAGCTCCTCTTCCGGCGTCAGGCGTACAGGGTACTTTTTTCCTGCAATTTGAATGGTCAGCGATTTATTGTGCAACTCAGCCATTCATCCTTGTTTTAATATGCTCAATACATTGATCTAATTGTGTAATATATTGATCTAGATCTGATTGTATTTTTTGAATATGCTTTTGATCTATCGTTTTTCTCTCAGCTGAAACTGCGCGATTCTCTTCCTTTTTGTTCGTGACTTTAGCTAATTTCTCCTTAAGCTGTTCATTTTCATTATGCAATAGATCATTTCTATCAACGACCTCTTTCCACTTTTGGATGAAGTCCTTAAGTTTAATTTCCAAGGCATCGATCTTCTGGTTTAATGCCTTCATGTGTTCAAATATAGGAGTTTTATTTCATTGTTGTTCAACTTATCGGCGTATACGTGCCCCCAGTTTTTGCTCAAAAACCGCAATCATTTTCTGCATGATTTTATCCACCTCCTTATCTTTCAGGGTTTTTTCAGAATCCTCAAATATAAATTTGACAGCATAGGATTTCTTGTCTTCTCCAAGCTGCGATTTGTTTTTATATATGTCAAAAAGTCCTATTTCCCGGAGATATGACTTCCCGGCTTTCAGGGCAATCTTTCTAATCTCTTCAAATTTTACCCCTTCATCAATAACCAATGCCAGATCCCGGCGTGTGGATGGGTATTTATTGAGAGGCTCAACTTCTGAAGATTTTTTGCTGATCGCAAAAAGTGTATGCCGAATATCAAATTCTGCGTAAAATACCTTTTGACCGATCCCGGACAGATGGAGGATTGACGAATCAATCTCACCCAAGGTCACAATATCCTGATCTCCCCTGCTCAATGTCAGACCATATGATAATCGCCGGTCTTCAGCATCTTTAACCTGGAATGATAAAATGCCCAGTTTATCCGTAATTCTTGAAACCCACTTTTTAATATCGTAGAAATCTATTGCTTCCTTGTACGGTGTCACCCAGGACTCACTGAAACGCGCCCCTGTCATGAAAAGACTCAGGAATTCTTTTTCGACAAAATGATCTTCTGTTCTATATGTCCGGCCTATTTCGTACAACCCAAAATTTCTCTGGTAATGGTTCAGGTTATTGAGAACACTCAGTAACCCACTCAGCATTGGTTCAGGCCTCATGATGTCGAGATGAATATTGCTCGTGTTATTGATATATACAAACCCATCTGGATCAATAAAGTCCATATTCTTATAGGCCTTTGACTCGATCAGGGACAAACCCATCATCTCATTGAATCCATTGGCCGACAAAAAATCACTCACCGTGTCTATCACATATTGTTTCGAAGGAAATGGATAATAGGACAGGGATGTTCTGACCTGGTCAGGTAAGGGAACATTGTTAAAGCCATAGATCCTCAGAATTTCTTCAATCACATCCACTTCGCGTGTCACATCGGCTTTATTCGTCGGAACACGCACGAGAATGCTTTTCTCATCCACAGGCTTCAACTCCATTTCCATTGCCCGCAAGATGTCATGAACCTTTTCTCTTTCAATCTCAATACCCGTCAGATCTTGGAGCTGCTGATAATGCAAAAAAACATTTACCGGTTCGATCGGTTCAGGATAGATATCGATGATATCGGACACAATTTGTCCGCCTGCCAGTTCCTGGATCATTAGGGCAGCTCTTTTCAACGCGTAAACTGTGATGTTTGGATCGCTGCCCTTTTCAAAGATCCGTGCCGCATCGGTGCGGAGCAGATGGTGCGTACTGGAGCGACGGATCCACGAAGAATTAAAATGGGCAGCTTCCAGGAAAATTGTATGGGTCGTATCAGTCACACCAGAGCCTATCCCACCAAAAACACCACCTATACACATGGGACTGCCTTCTCCATCGCATATCATGAGATCAGTGCTGGAAAGTTGTCGTTCCTGCTCATCCAAAGAAATAAATGGGGTTCCTCCAGGACATGTTTGTACAATAATCTTTTCGCCGGCTATCTTTTCTGCATCAAAGGCATGCAATGGCTGACCTATTTCATGTAAGATGAAATTTGTAATGTCTACGATATTGCTGATGGGTCTGACATCAATCTCCCGTAGCAATTTTTTAAGCCATCCAGGGGACTCACCGATCTTCACCCCGGAAATCACTACTCCTGAGTACCTGGGGCACGCTTCGGAATTCAGCACTTCAACTTTAAAATTATTTTTCTTGATATCCACCTTAAAGTTTGAAACTTCAGGTTCCCTGACCTGACCTTTCCAGTCCCGGTTGACCTTGAGGAAGGCGGCGATGTCACGGGCCACACCCAGGTGATTTGTCGCATCAGAACGGTTTGGTGTTAATCCCACATCGATCACCACATCAGTGCCGGCATCAAACAATGTTGAAGCGGGCAGACCGACTTCCGTCTTCTCATCGAGGACCATGATGCCCGAATGGTCATCGCCCAACCCCAGCTCATCCTCAGCACATATCATCCCGTTTGATTCTTCTCCGCGGATCTTTCCTTTCTTGATCCTCCAGGGTTCTCCATCTATAGGGTACAATGTTGTTCCAACCAGGGCGACAAGGACCTTTTGGCCTACTGCCACATTGGGCGCACCACAGACGATCTGAAGAACCTCGGTGCCGACATCCACCTTGCACAGCGTCAATTTATCTGCATTCGGGTGCCTGATGCATTCTTTGACCTGGCCAGTAACTATGCCTTGTAATCCACCCTTGATACGTTCGATCTCCTCGACACCCTCAACTTCAAGACCTATCGAGGTCATGATTTCCGCAAGTTCATCCGTGGGCAGATCGAATTCAATGTATCTCTTTAACCAGTTTACCGAAACCTTCATCAATCACATTTTAAACCGCAAAGATAAGTCTAGTCACTTGAATTATTCTATAA
>JBFKJL010000171.1:0-5857 GCA_041631795.1 Saprospiraceae bacterium
ATCCCGCCTTTGCCAATGCGGGCCGTGAATTTTACAATGCCTATTCTGAAGCAAGGACTAAGGATCTCGATGAGGGTGGAAACACACATGTTTCTAAACTTCTTAAAGACAGGTTCAAGTCCACGGCAATGGGTATGCTGGATGAAGACTCTCAAAAAATTATAACTGATATGACAGGTCTGGTGCAAGATGCGCAATCGGAGATACAGAAGATAACCGATGCCATGGATCACATTGGGAAGGCTGTGGAGGACGATCCCAATACTGACATCTCAGATATGCTTGCTCAATACGGGCTGAAAGGCGACTGGGCAGACAGGTTCAGGGAATACGAAGGCGCCTGGTCAAAGATCAAGAATCAGTACAGCGATCATTATGAGGCGTTTCAAATCATCAATAAGGCCATGGGCCAAAACAGGCCTGGACCAAAAGTCCTGGCACTTTTCCAACTTGGGGAAAAGTTCGGTGATAAAATTCCGGTCATCGGGAGACTGGTCACACCGATGTTCACACTGGGAAAGGCTATGTTGGACGCTTCAGGTGCATTGGGAAAACTTTTGGAACGCAATTTTAACCAGGGTTGCGTAGGCCAGGTGACCTATAATTCGACAGACAATCCTTACGTCAATGAGCGGGCACGATTATTCAATATTAAATTCCCTAATGTGGAGAAAGCCTGTGTGGTCAGTGCCGGAATGCAGGCTGGTATTTATGCCGATATCTACGAAAATGCTGAGGACAAAACGCTTTTGTATTTTTTCCATAATGGTCAATGGATCGAGGGCAACCCGAGTGACCAGCACAAGGGCCTGGCAGATATCAGGGGCCTCATTGTTTGGCTGAGAAATAACGGGTACCAGGAAAAGGCCGGGGATCTCAAATTCATCATCGACGCGTATAATCTGGAACCCGGATACACTGTTTTCAGGGAAACAACAAAGGAAAAAATCGGCGAAGCGGTATCAATGATCAGAGAAATTGCCTACCGGTTAAGGCTTTGTCCCGAAGATGATGTTGAAAATCTAATAATGAACCAGGGAAGTGGCCAGTTCTTTTATACCCTCCTTGATCCCGGAGGCAATATCGGTTGGGATGATCTCAAGGATTTTTCCGGTTTCTACGAAAACGAAGCCCTTGAAAAAATGATCTACTACAGATATGTGAGAAGCAGCAGAGATAACCGGTATCGTTTTGACAACATGATCAGTGCTATGAGCAAAACCTGGCCGGTTGAGATCGATGGCAAGGTTTTGAATCAGGATAATGAACCGGTAAGCGGCGCAGTGATCAATGTGACCGGATTCACAAGTCTTTTTAATACACAAGGTGATTGTAAAATGATGACATCCAATGCAAATGGGGTTTTCAGATTTTACTTCCTCCTGGAAAAAGACGCTCGTGTGCAGGTCACGCTGGAAGCCAGCAAGGAAGACAAATCGAGTGGACCCGAAACGTTTCCTGTTGATGCCAAAACGGATAAAAGCATCGATGTCTTATTGACCATTGAAGAAGATGATGAAGCTGCAAAAAAAGAAGTGATCGATGCCCTTGAAGGTCTTTTGGGGAAAGGCAATCGCCTGGTAGATGATATAGACGGATTATGCAATTCTGTACGATCGATACTGTCAACAGCCGCAAGCGATCTGCAGTTTCTTCAACAGGAAATCACCATGACACAGAATGAGATTGCTACTCTGAGGAGCCAACTAAAGGCGCTCAATGCCACTTCTGAAAATATTGAGAATAAGTACAAGGCATTTAACGATGCTTCTGTCCGGTTGATCGAGATTGAGAAACAAATTGAGCAATTAAGCCTTGAAGTCTGTCAAAAGTTGGAACTACTGGATCAGGCAGATGACCTTGACACCAAAAAACAGATCCTGGCCGATATGCAAACCTATGGCCCACGTCTGAAAAACCAACTCCAGGCTGCCAGGAACGAAATGACAAATGCCCAAAATGCCGCTAATGCCGCAATAGGCATGAACAATACTCTATCAGACCAGATGTCTGTCATTGACATTGTCCTTCGAAAACTGGACTATCCCGATGAGGTCAGTTCCAGCATAGAAAAAGTCGATGGAATGATCGCTGAAATATCTTCACTCATCAGTCAGCTCGAGGGCGTACGCAATGATGCGGGTGGGTGGCTTGCCAAAGGCATGGAGCTGTCTTCGGACAGCGAATTCATCCAAAGAATTGAATCCCTGTACAGTGCCATTAGCAACCTGGCAAACCCCGACCCAACCTGTCTTTCAGATCTCAACAGACAGTCCGATCAAGTGAGGGGTACAATCTCCACTTTGCGCAATGCCATAGACAACCTCAATGACGACATCGATAAGGTAAACCGGGAAAGGCAGGATGCGCGATCGCGGGCAATAGCTGCAGGCCAGATCATCGATGGCCTTCCTGATGATCTTTCTGTTCCACAAATTTATATGGACCAGGCACGTGACCTGGCCATCCAGGGTGCATTATGCATCACTATGGCCGAAGACCTGGTCGAGCAGGCCAGCAAAGTCCAGGTGCCCAATGTGATTGGCATGTCTACAAATGCTGCGCTCATCCTCCTGGCTGAGAATGACCTTGGGGGTGTACTGGGCGAAGAAGAAATTGCGGACACACAGGAAAAGGCGAATAAAGTAATTGATCAGTCACCCGGTTCAGGTGTAACGGCTGATGTGGGTTCAACGGTTACCCTTAGATATTACGGGGAATTTGACACAGACGCTTTGGTCGCAAATACCGAATGCCAGCCTGGTGCGCATCCCCAATGGAGTGAGCAGGATAACCAGGTGATGTGCTATTGCGATGAAGGCCTGGTCTGGAACAGTGGAAATACAGCATGCGTCGATCCACAAACGCTGGTAGACCAGGCCGATTGTTCCCAGCGCCCAGGCAGTTATGCCGCTTGGAACTCGGTAAACCAACGCGTCGAGTGCTGGTGCCCCAAAGGCAAAAAATGGAATGACACTCAAACAGCGTGTATCGATGATATTGATCATATCGTCGCCAATACCAATTGCTGGCCCGGATCCCATGCCGAATGGAACGCCCAACTGAACCAGGTCCAGTGCTACTGCGATCCCGGACTTGTCTGGAACAAGGATAAAACAGCCTGCGTAAATCCACAGGATTTGGTCAACCAGGCCGATTGCTCCAGCTATCCCGGCAGTTATGCCGCATGGAATAACCAGAACCAACGCGTCGAATGCTGGTGCCCCGATGGTAAAAAATGGAATGACACTCAAACAGCGTGTATCGATGATCTCTCGCAGGTCAATTGCTGGCCGGGATCCTACGCTGCGGTCAATACGCAAACAGGCCAGGTCGAATGCTATTGCAATACAGGGCTTGTCTGGAATAGTTCCAATACAGCCTGTATCGATCCGCAGGAATTGGTCAACCAGGCCGATTGTTCCAGTTACCCCGGGAGCTATGCTGCCTGGAACAGCCAAAATCAGCGCGTCGAATGCTGGTGCCAACAAGGCAAGGTATGGAACAGCACCATGACGGCTTGCATAGACGATGTCTCCAATGTCCAATGCTGGCCGGGATCCTACGCCGCTTTCAACCCTCAAACCCAGCGCATTGAATGTTTCTGTAATGAAGGTCTGGTCTGGAACGATACGAATACAGCTTGTATCCAGCCCCAGGGCGGCGGTGGCCAGGAAGAAACTATAGATGAGATTGTCGTGACACAACAAAATGTCACCATATCGGTCTGGGATCACGGATGTGAAGACGGAGACATCATCACATTGAAGATCAATGGTACGCCCTATTTGTCGGGCTATACCCTGTCCAATGCGAAAAAATCCTTTAATGTCACCTTACCTGTGGGAACAAATCTCCTGGAACTCATTGCTGTGGACAGCGGAACGGATTGTCCGCCCCAATCGGATAAATCAAAGACCTGGAACTCTGCAGCCATCCATATTACACATGCTTCCAAAGGAGGCAATCAAACCTGGAAGCTCAAACAAGGTGCTGTATCGAAGGCCAACTTCATTGTCAACCCGTAATGTCAAAATAATTCGGAATCTCAAAAAGACACCAGCATTCAAGCACAATTATCAGGTACTCACCGGATTTTTACGTGTCAAAAATGCAGCGATAAGGCTAAAGACAATCCCCATGACCAATGTCCCTAAAAAGCTTTGAATGATGTAATTCTTGAGGGTAAACGTTTTTTCAGCAGCTTCCTGTGTCATGAACCCATTTTCAACAGCATACGCAGTCATGTTCGGGAAATATTCCGGAGAAATAACCTTCGACACCACTGTTTGCGTAAACGGTGAAAGCAAGGCAATCATCAAAGTGAGGACAATACCCGCCTTTACGCCCTGCTTGTAAGTCATGGTCCCACCAAGATCATTGATGCGTTTTGATCTTAATGCAAGAAAATACAAGGCAAATGCAATAACAAAGAATAAATTGGTAAAGGTCGCGTGTTTTGAGATCAGGTTGTCATGGAGCCCCACAATTCGCTCATTGATCATCCAAATGAAAAATACAATCACATAAATCAGAGTCCAGCAAATCTCGGTGCGAAAGCTTTTCATAGGCCCTTATTTGTCATTAAATTACGATTTCCTGTCGATAATTAAAATAAAATTGGCAATTATTTTTTACCGTCAGAACTTATTTATAGAATATGATTGAATTTGCAAAAGATTACTCTGTGGCGCCGTATCCACTCACCCTGTCCCGCATTCGCAATGCCAATAGATCATCCAGTTGATTATCTAAATGTTTGAGATGAAGGGCGGCAAACAGGAACGAAAGCCCTTCTGATATGGAAATATCCGGATATATGGAACGCATGTTGTGGAGGTACTTCATCAATGCAAATGCATTAAACCATGTGTAGAAACGTTTTTGAAAATTCAAAAATGAAGATGTATGCAGTCGCGTCTCTTCAATCTTTTGTAGAAAATTTAAACTGCTGAGATATTCGCGCACGCCGCTGTCCCGGATCACAAGTTCTTTACAGTTATACAGATCATGCAATTGTAAAAGCAGTGGCCTTAAAACAAGAAAACTCTTTGGATTGTACGTGCACAATTCAGCTGTACCGTTGTCAATGAGATCACTGACTGCCTTTCCAGTCCCAAAAGGGACCCTGTCAGAGATCCTCCCGGAGGGACGGACGACAGTCATGTTGATCTCTCCTAGTGTCCCGTTTTTCGTGAACTTGTGCAAGAAGTAAAAATCCTCACCAGCCTGCCGCTTATTCATCCCGCCCTCCTTGGCATAGGCATAAGCCTTGACCGCCATAGCGCTGCCTATGGTTTGGTAGGCAAAGGGCAGACCGAGCCAGCGCTGCATATTGATGAAATAACGCAAGTGCAGCTCGTACTGGATGATCTCTGCCCTGTTCTGGTCCAAAACGTGTTCAAAATAAACTGATGCCGCTTCAACTTTATCGTTTTGATCAAAAAAACGAATGACCTCTTTCAAATAATTCCGGTCAGGTAAAGTATCCGCATCGAGACATGTGATGACGCCATCATGGCCGGCACGTAAAAAAGCATGGAATGCCATATCCATGAGGAATTTACGGGCGTGTCCCACGCCGGATTTTTTATCTTCAAAGGTTTTGAAAAATGGACGAAATTCTATCTCCTTTGAAGTCAGGTCTCCGCAAAGACGCACCAGTTGACGGAAAAGTTCCAGGGAGGCTTCCCTGACCCCACCGCTGTCATGATCATGCGTATTGACAAGGATTAAAACTAGGGAGAATCCTGAAAATGTCTCCTGGCATGCCAAAGCTTCAAGTACAGGATGGATTACTGCCAATGATTCCCTGTAACAGGGTATGGTCACCACAACGGACAAGTTTTGGGGGAGA
>JBFKJL010000172.1:0-5818 GCA_041631795.1 Saprospiraceae bacterium
CATCATCTATTTTTTCTATAAGAGAACGGCCCTGGCGGCCTTTTTCCTGATCTATGTCCTCACGGGCGCGGCTGTCTGGATGTTTGGAAGGTCCGTCTACCACATAGGGGCCAGTGGTGTGGTGTATGGCCTTATCGCCTATATTTTCTGGAGCGGTATATTCCGGAGGAACATTAAATCCATTGTCCTGGCCTTGATCGTGACGCTGCTTTACAGTGGCTATTTTTATGGAGTCCTACCCACCCAGGAAGGTATATCATGGGAGAGCCATCTCCTTGGAGCAATTGTGGGAATCGTCATTGCCTGGATTTTTAAGGGCCTGGTCGAAAAAGATGAGGTCAGGGAGGACCCATGGGCGAACGAAGCCAGGGAAGAAAAAACGTTCTTTCTGCCCAAAGACACTTTCGATAAAACCTTTGAAGAACGCAACCGCGAACTGTGGGAATAATCCAGGTGGACAATCCATAATGGCTATCGAGACCAAATCCGGGTCAATGTACATGTACAATCAGATATGATCGAGAGCCGTCCGCACACTGCCATGCCTGAGCAGCCTGGCCCTGGATTCATCGTAGCTGAGTCCTGAAGCCTTCATGATCATCCGCGTACCGCGCTCAACGAGTTTGTTATTCGAAAGCTGCATATCGACCATCTTGTTGTCCACGACCCTCCCGAGCCTGATCATCACCGATGTTGTGATCATATTGAGAACGAGTTTCTGCGCAGTCCCTGACTTCATGCGCGTACTGCCTGTCACAAATTCAGGGCCGACGATCACCTCAACCGGGTAATCAGCATGGACAGACACGCGTGCATCGGGATTACAAGTGACACATCCTGTCAGGATGCCATGTGCCTGGCAATCACGCAGACCCTGGACAACATAGGGTGTCGTTCCCGAGGCGGCTATACCCACAACAAAATCCCGCGGGTCAATGAAATGGGCAGACAGGTCTTTCCACGCCTGGTGGCCGTCATCTTCAGCAAACTCGACGGCCTTCCTGATCGCGCCATCTCCGCCGGCAATCAGCCCGATCACCCATTCTTGCGGTACGCCGAAAGTGGGAGGACATTCAGAAGCATCAACAATACCGAGACGACCGCTGGTGCCTGCGCCGATGTAAAACAATCGGCCACCTTCCTTCATCTTTTCATAGAGGGCATCCACAAGGCGTTCAATCGCCGGGATAACTTTCCCAACTGCTTCCGGCACCTTGTGATCTTCTGCATTGATATTGTCGAGTAATTCACGTGTTGACATTTCTTCGAGATGCCGATACAGAGAGTCCTGTTCTGTTATTTTTTTCATTGAGTATCTTTTTTGGACAATAGTAACAAACCAGCAAAGGTCAAGGCGCCATTCAATGCGAGAATGAAAAATCCAAATTTAAAACCATTGAACAAGTCATCGGAATGGGTGTCGATGATATAGGACAACACCGGGGCGATCAATAAAATGATCCAGGCATACCGATCCCTGATCCTGCGCTTCAATAATACCCCAAAAGCAAATAAGCCCAGTATCGGACCATATGTATAACCAGCAGCCTTAAAAAGGCCATTGATAACAGCGTCATTATTCAGGGCATTGAAAATGATGATGACGAAAAACAACAAGACGGTAAACCCGATATGCACACGGATCCTTGTCCGTCTTTTATTCGTTTCATCCCTGCGTTTGTCACTTTCGAAATTCAGGAAATCGATGCAGAATGATGTCGTTAATGCTGTCAATGCAGAATCGGCACTCGAGTAAGCGGCGGCGATCAATCCTATAAGGAAGACAACACCGATAAATGGGGGCAAGTACCCGAGGGCGATCAGGGGAAAGAGCTGGTCCGTTTTTTCAGGTATGGCGATTCCCTGGTTTTGTGCAAAGACATAGAGGATGGCCCCCAGGGTCAGGAACAGGAGGTTTGCAAAAACGAGAATGATACTGAAAAGGTATATGTTCTTTTGTGCGGCACGCAAGGACCGGCACGTGAGGTTTTTCTGCATCATATCCTGGTCCAGACCGGTCATGGTGATGGCAATCAACGCGCCACTGGCAAATTGCTTGAAAAAATTATTGGGATCAGCCCAGCCATCTTCAAAAAAGAAGACCCTGGCATAGCCGGCTGTTCTTACCTGGTCCAGGACATCCGGTAATGTGGTCTCCATGGCTTTAGTGATAGCTAAAATGGCCATGACCACCGCTGACAGCATCGTCACCGTCTGGATCGTGTCCGTCCATACGATCGTTTTAATACCCCCTTTGAATGTATACACCCAAATCAGGGCCAGGGTAATGAAAACTGTGACCTCGAAGGAAATGCCCAAAGGCCGCAGGACAAATGGGTAAAGCACCAGGGCGACAAGATAAAGGCGGAAAGAAGCGCCAATGACACGTGACAGTAAAAAATAGAATGCTCCGGTTTTATAGGACACCTTGCCAAACCTCCGCTCCAGGTAACCGTAAATTGTGATCAGGTTGTGACGATAGTAAAGGGGCATTAGCACGTGAGCAATGACGAGATATCCCACGAGATAGCCCATCACCATCTGCATGTACGAAAAGGCCTGGTTGACCCCGCCTGCACCGACGACCCCCGGTATGGAGATAAAGGTCACGCCCGACAGTGAGGCGCCGATCATGCCTATGGCCACAAGGATCCACGATGACTGCCTGTGTGCATTGAAGAAGGTCCGCGTATCCGCATTCCTGCCAGTCCAGTAGGAAATACCATAAAGGATGATGAAGTAGATCGCGATCGTTATGACCAGGACGAACGGGGAAATGTTTTGCAACATAAACCTTCTATTACATTAAGATTTTGCGTAATATAACAATTCCTCATAAACTGCCAGCCATCCCATCCAGCCTTCCTGGTCATAAAATGAACTGTTGTGCCACAACAGGCAAAACGTTGCACTGACATCCCGCACACGATCTATAATATCCTTACCAACCGCTATGGCCTCATCAGGCCTGAGGGCCATATGCTTTTTCATTGTGACATCCATGACCTGGAAAGGCACAAGGAGCAATGATGTCACCTTATCCATCTCAAGGTCATACCAGTGGAAAGGATGGGCTGTACCGGCCCTGAATCCCAATCGGTCCGGGTAACCCATTGAATAGTCTTCTTCTATGCCCAATCGATTTAAGATCCTGTAGGTCCTGGGCAGGGATAACCGAATATAATGCTGCCTTGATTTTGTGATCTCCTTCGGAGAAATACGTTCCAGCATTTTTTTTTCGGCACTTGTCGCTGATTCGCTGTTAAATGCTCTATATGACGGATGCAGGCCGATATCGGCGCGGGGTGTAAGGGCATTGACCAATTTACTGAAGGCAGGATGTTCAGCCGGGATGTTCCTGTCATATGGGCCTTGCCTGAGAAGCGTCAGGAGAAAAAAAACAGGAACATGGCCAAGCTTTTCATTGATATCGAGCAGGTCCCGGAAGGTATCATATGGGTCCTGCCGAAAACCCATTCGATCGACCACCTTCACTATCCTGAGACGCAGGATATCCCTCGCCATTCCCAGGGCATTCCTGAACACCGATTTGTGCCTGAATGCAGAAATATGGTCGACATCAATCGTGGAAATACTCCGGAAGGTACTGGGACAGCGCAAATTCCGGTTATAGAAACGCGCTATAAACTCCCGCAGCTGGCGTATCCACTGGTCTACAACAGGGTATTCCAGGAGATCGTGGCGCGCAAGAATGCTTTGATCAGCCACAAAACGGCCATGGTCATCCCGTCGTACGTTGGCACCATATTCTTCAGCACGGCTTAACAGCAGGAAAATCCACACCAGGATATCCGCCTTGAGTTTATTCTCCTTAAACAAGAGCTGTAACCCTGGAAATTCCAGATCATGGAATGGATGACCATGCCTGCTTGTGTCACCTACCCTGTCCAACAAACCGGAACACTTGATATTGATATGGCGGGCATGATAATCCGTGGAATAATTGATCTTCATGCCGTCAGCATTCAGGAAAGCGTCCTTGTCTGTGGTCAACGTATACCCTGTGTCAAAACCCGTCCTGAATATAAAGTCCAGGACATATTGTAATCTTGGGCTAATCGCACTTGCATACACTGATATGTTCATCATTGAACTTTTGAGATGAAGGGATAATGGACATGGGTCAGTGTCAATCCATGAGCGGGGACACTCCAGGCGTGATCCATTGGCTGGCCAGTTTCTACTTTCCTGCGCACTTCGTCCAATGAAGTCCTTCCTGTCGCCACATTGAGGCACATCCCGACAATGAGCCTGACCATACCCCTGAGAAATCGATTGGCCGCCACTGTATATATCCAGATGTCGTTCTCCTGCTTACGCCAAAACGACTCTGTCATCATGCATTGATAGTTGGTCACATCGGTCTTCGTTTTGGAAAAAGTAAAATAATCCTGGAGTTCAGGCAAATACGCCGCGGCAACATTCATCAGGTCAAAATTGGGATCGACCTTTTGATTGTATAAAAAGGCCTCGCGATGAAGAAACGGGTCTTTTTTAAATATTAGCTTGTACTCATATCGTCTCAGTGAGGCATCAAAACGGGCATGTTGATTGTCTTCCACTGGAAACAATCTTAGAATCCCGATATCGGGATCCAGCATCCTGTTGAGCTTGTACATGATCATTAGAGGATCAATGGTGATGTCCACATCAAAATGGAAATAGAATTGGCGCGCGTGGACGCCTGCATCCGTTCTTCCGCACCCCACTACAGGCGTGTTTTTCTGGAGGATCGTCGACAGGCTCTCCTCTATCGCTTCCTGCACAGTATGGGCATTGGTTTGTCTTTGCCAACCAGAATACTTTTCGCCAATAAAGGCCATTTCTGCAAAGTACCGCTGCATATACCCGGATCATTTGATTACCCTGTAAAGATATTGTTATAAGGGTTAATTCATGAATATTTTGGCAGAACAGATGGATATCCGGGAATTCACTATCTCGAAAATGCAGGGATAAGAAGCACCTCTATGCTGTTAAAGAAAAGAAATAGTGATACATCCAATCACTTGATCAGAAGCAAATGCCTCGTGGCCGATGTCCCGCCACATGTCAATTTATAGTAGTATACGCCTCCGGCACCAAGATCAGACTGTTTTAAAGTGATCAAATTCAACCCCTTCTCAAAATATCCCTCCATTATTTTAACCACATGCCCCGCAACATCATAAACGGAAAGTTCAGCATATCCCGCTTCTGTCATCCTGAAAGGAATATTCGTGGTAGACGTGAATGGATTGGGCTCATTTTGGTACAAAACAAATTCAATGCCTTGCCTGGGCTCAATATCGACAGTTGTTATGTCCTTGCCCGGGCCTATATATGCTTCTCTTCGCGTAATCTCTGAAGTGGCCTTGAGCATCTCGGACAAATATCCACTTTTGCCCGCCTCAAAGACCAGGGTAAAGAGCTGTCCCTCCTGCTGTGCTTCGGGACTTTGGTGCCAACTCATCGTCACAGCACCTTCAAAAACACCTAAATGCTCCTGCGTCAAATCTATCAGCCCGCCTTTGACACCCTTATAGGTCAATGACCCTGTTCCCAATGTCAACTGCCAACCGTGGATGTCGTCAAGGTTGCCGGTAAAGTCCACTTCAAACGTCTCACCACGCCCGACAAACCTGTCTTCGTACTCGATGACCACACGATCACTATATGATCCCTGCTCACCACCCCTGGCGGCTGAAGTCCAACTGCCATTCACATCCCCGATCTTCACACCCGTGAAATCTTCTTTCATCGCATGTGCTTCAAGATCCTTAATGGACAATACCTCGGTGTAGATCCACGGATCCTC
>JBFKJL010000173.1:0-5804 GCA_041631795.1 Saprospiraceae bacterium
AAAACGGAATCAGTCCCCACTTGTAAAACTTGAGATGGTCTGGATCTTCATTGGTCATGACAGGATGCAAGTGTGTGGGGGCGACATTGTAATTGGGCAAGGGATTGTAACGCTCGAGATCTTCAGAGTAGAACGTGGCATTGAATCGTTCCTCGAGTTCTTTTTCTGTTTTTGTCAATGAAGATCTTCCGCACATTGTCTAGTTTCTTCTTTTCACATATGTTTCGATGCCCTGTCTTCTGAGGGCATTCGAAATATCCAGAGCCTCTTCGTAGTCATTCAACCGGGAGGCGAGTACTGTATGGTACTGTGATCTTTCAAATACAACAATCGATGCCGATGTGTACCCCATGGACTGAAGTTTGTCTACCATGATCTCAGCATTGGACCTGATCAGGTAATTGCCGGCAATGATCATATATTGCCCCTGAGGGGAATAATCTTTATCCCGGAGGTGATCATTATTGCGACCTGAATTGTTGTATGAATCTGATCGACCAGGGGCTGAATTGCTTTGATCACCATAGTCCGCAGATGTGCCGGCAGGTTCTTCTTCAGGCTGGATGATATCGTTTTCAAATAACAGCGCAGATGTGTCTTCCACTATGGCGTTATTGATCTCATCTTCTCCAATGAGCGCATTCGTATCGTTGTCGGCCACCTTGTCTGAACCGAAGTTGCATGTTTTTAACATTGAACTGAACCAAAGAAAAATGGCTCCCAGGACTAGAATATAGATCAAGATTTTTCCAAAATTTCCCATTTACTCATATTATATTACATAAAAATACAATATTTATACATACTCTTAATGAAAGATTTAGCTTGAATGACAGATGCTTGATCAGGTGTAGGCCCTTTCGTCTACAGCCTCCATGAAATTGATAAAGGCTTTATTGACAACGCGGTTACCACCGGGAGTGGGATAGTTTCCTGAAAAATACCAATCACCGTTGTTATCCGGGCAGGCTTTTTGAAGGTCATCGACCGTTTGGTAAATAATTTTGACTTCGGGCATGATGTCTTCAGGGGTCAGGATTTCCGAGATCTTATCTGAAATTTCCTGGTAGGAAAATGTATCGTAAAGATCCTTAACGGCATTTTTTTGTTGCCCCATTTGCAGGTCAAGTTGATGTTTACATGCGTAATATGTTTTATCAAGCAAGTCTTCCTTCCCTTCTTGCTTCAGAAGTGCGACCAATGCCTTAAAGGCCACAAATTCATTCATTTTTGACATATCTATGCCATAACAATCAGGATACCTGATCTGAGGGGCAGAGGAAAGAATGATCATCTTTTTGGGCTGGAGAGTCGACAGGATTTTCAGTATGCTGTTGCGCAGCGTCGTGCCCCGTACAATGGAGTCATCAATGATGACGAGGGTGTCCTGATTATTCCTGACAAGGCCATAAGTGACATCATAAACATGTGAGACCATGGAACCGCGAATGTTGTCGTTGGCGATGAATGTCCGCAGTTTGGCATCCTTGACGGCAATTTTCTCAACACGGGGTTTCAATTTAAAGATCTTGTCGATGTTCTCTGCGCTGGGCTCTTTGAGTTCGAGAATTTTATTCTTTTTAATATGATCCAGGGCCTCATTGAGTCCCTCCACGAGGCCGTAGAAAGCGACTTCAGCAGTATTGGGAATAAAAGAGAAGATGCTGTTTTCCAGGTCGTAATCGATTTCCTTGAGGACGCGAGGTGCGAGAAGTTTTCCCAGCATTTTTCTTTCGTGGTAGATATTCTTGTCATTACCACGAGAGAAGTAAATGCGTTCAAATGAGCATGCTTTTCGATCGCCTGGATCGTTGATCAATTCTTCCCTGACCAATCCATTCTTCTTGATGATGAGGGCATGGCCGGGAGACAGTTCCTGCACTTCTTTATACTGGATTTCAAAAGCCGTCTGTATGGCGGGACGCTCTGATGCAGCAACAACCACTTCATCATCATAGTAATAAAATGCTGGTCGAATGCCATGCGGATCACGCAACACAAAGGCATCACCATGGCCGAGCAAGCCGCCCATCACATAGCCTCCGTCGAATTTCCTGGAAGCCCTTTGCAGCATGCGCCGCACATCAAGATTTTCTGCGATCATTTGTGTGATCTCGATATTGGAAAATCCTTCAGGTTTGAAAAATGAGAACAGTCGTTGCACTTCCTCATCGAGGAAGTGTCCGATCTTTTCCAATACCGTCACCGTATCAGATTTTTCTTTAGGGTGCTGACCATAGGAGACGAGTTCTTCAAACATTTCCTGAACATTGGTCATATTGAAATTGCCGGCCAGGACAAGGTTTCTTGTCATCCAATTATTGGATCTCAAAAATGGGTGGACTGTTTCAATAGAATTGATGCCATGGGTTCCATATCTCAAATGCCCCAGCATGAGTTCTCCCGTATAGGGTTTATTGTCTTTAAGCCAGGGGATGTCGGACAACTGTTCTTTGGAAAGATTCCTGAAGTAGCCGTAACAGCCCTGGAAAACATCTTCCAGGCAAGTTGCGGAATTCGAGCGTTTCCTGCTGATGTACCGGCTGCCCGGAGGCATATCAAATTTTATAGTGGCCAGGCCTGCGCCATCCTGACCCCTGTTGCGCTGTTTTTGGAGCAATAGTTCAAGTTTATGCAGACCGTAGAGGCAAGTACCATACTTTTCATAGTAATAGTCAAGTGGTTTCAGTAGCCGGATGAGTGCCAGTCCACACTCGTGTTTTATGCTGTCGCTCATTCCTGTGAGATTGCGGAATATGAGTCACAAAAGTAGTTTTATTAGGCAGATTGATCAAGAAAATGCAGAGGTTTTAATTTTTCAATATCTTAAAGGCGATTTAATGGCTTATGGGAACATTCGGATTTTTTAAGAGACCCAAACCCAGGGGTTTTGGCTATACCCCCAGGTATTATGATCCTCAAAAAGAGGAGTTACATGAAAGGTTGGCTAAATATTCGACAGATATGAGCGAAGAACAGAAGGCCAAGGAACGGATAAAAACGGGGCTGCGTTATAAGTTCTACGGAGATGCAAGTTACAGGCAAAAGCAGGTGAACAAGTCAAATTTCAGACTGCTTTACATTATGGCCATCCTCTTTTTTATCACCTACCTCATTCTCAAATCTGACAGGATCATCCGGATCATAGAATCATTTAGTGGGTAAGGAGGCATCCGGTACAATTCACAATTTGTTGGTAACTCGTTTACGTTCTTAAAGGGAAATTACATTATTTCGTAGATCACAAAAACATGGAGATTTAATTATGGCTGATATCATTCAGCTCCTGCCAGAATCGATTGCCAATCAAATAGCCGCTGGAGAAGTCATCCAGAGGCCGGCATCCGTCGTGAAGGAATTGCTGGAGAATGCTATTGATGCCGGAAGCACATCAATAACGGTTGTCATCAAGCACTCAGGCAAATCCCTTATCCAGGTCATTGATAATGGCGTTGGCATGTCTGAAACAGATGCAAGGATGAGTTTTGAACGACACGCGACATCTAAAATAAGGGAAACAGAGGATCTGTTCAGCATCAAAACGATGGGGTTCCGGGGGGAAGCACTGGCATCTATTGCCTCCATATCCGAGGTGGAGCTTAAAACTAAACTTCACGGTGAGGAATTGGGAACCCATCTCAGGATAAAGACGTCAGACGTTGTCAGCCAGGAATATTGTCAGACCGAACCCGGGACATCGCTAGCGGTGAAAAATCTGTTTTTCAATGTGCCAGCACGACGTAAATTCCTTAAGTCGGATCCGGTCGAATTCCGACACATAATGGAAGAATTCAAGAGAATAGCCCTGGCTCATTGCGAGATCCGGTTTAGCCTCGTCCATAATGGTGAAGAGATCTACAACCTCGTTCCGGGACAGCTCAAAAGGCGGATCCTGAGTTTGTTCAAAAAATCATACGAAACTGGATTGCTAACAATTAAGGAAGAGACCGACCATTTAAAGATCGAAGGCTTTGTGGGCAATGAGGAATTATTTCGTAAACAAAAGGGAGATCAATATCTTTTCGTTAATAAGCGATACATTAAGAGCCCCTATTTGAACCACGCCATCAAGATGGGCTTTGGGCCCCTTCTGGGTGATGAACATTATCCATTTTATGTCATATTCCTGGAAATTGATCCATCCAGGATCGATATCAATGTCCATCCGACTAAGCAGGAAATAAAGTTTGAGGATGAAAGACTGATCTACAATTACTTGAAAGTTACCGTAAAGCACGCCCTTGGGCGATACAACCTTGCACCAGCCCTGGATTTTGAAAGCGACAAGATCTTTTCAGCACGTGGCCACACGGGCATGGGCCCTGGATTTTCCCAGCAGTCCAGGAAAGATACATCAGCTGAATGGCAGTCGCTTTACCAGGACTTGAATCGCGATACCCTGGACCTTGAATTTTCAAAGGAAGACCAACTGGTTATTCCCAGTGCAGCTACTGGTGACATTTTAGGATCTACGCTCAATGATGATAATGAGGAAAAGAAGCCCATGCAAATTCACAGTGCCTACATTCTGCTGGTTATCAAGAGCGGGTTTATTCTGATCGATCAGCAGCATGCGCACGAGCGCATTCTTTACGAAAGATTTATCCATGCCCTGGAATCCAGTGAAGCTGTCACACAAAGCCAATTGTTTCCCGTTACGATCAAAGTTGAAAAAGCTAACCAGCAGTTATTCGAAGGCATCATGCCTTCCATGAAGCGCCTTGGTTATGAGATTCAATCCTTTGGCGGGGACACATATATCGTTCAGGGCATCCCTTCGGGATTTGACGAATCGAACATGCAGGAGATCATTGACACAATGCTGGCTCAGTACAGGCAGAATATTGAAGTGCGAAGCGGAAACAATGAAGCTCTGGCTCAATCAATGGCGAAAAGCGCTTCGCTCAAGAAAAACAGGAAGTTGTCCATAGAAGAAATGAGAAGTCTGATCGATGAACTTTTTGCCTGCGAAACACCTTTTATTACTCCGGGTGGAAAGAAGTGTTTCATTACTTTTGAATTAAAGGATATCGTTAAAGATTTTCAATAAAGTATGTACTCAGTATCAGGCATAGTCAAGCATTTACTCATTATAAATGTCATCATTTATTTTACTGCATCCAGTCTCAGCCAGTATGTCCCTGAATTGAGCCTGTATTTCCCGTTGTCTGAGCATTTTGAACCATACCAGATCGTCACTCACATGTTCATGCATGGCAGCATTTCACACCTCGCATTTAACATGTTGTCACTCTTCTTCCTGGGCCCATATGTTGAGCGCGTTTTGGGCGCCCAGAAGTTTTTCACTTTTTATATACTGTGTGGCTTTGGGGCCATGTTTGCCCACATGGGCATCGATTTTATTGAGTATGTCAATATCCGGGGTCAGGTCAGCGACCTGGATTACATCATCAGCGATGGCCGCGAGATCATACTCGGTGGAAAGAATTTTGCTGAACCGCTTGCCGCAAAAATGAACCAGATCATGAACATCCCCATTGTCGGTGCATCGGGGGCCATTTACGGGGTGTTGGTGGCCTTTGCCACCTTGTTTCCCAATGTCAAGCTCATGTTGTTGTTTCCCCCCATCCCGGTGAAGGCCAAGTACCTCGCGATAGGTTTGATCATTTTTGACCTCTTGTCTGGTTTCAGCCATTTTAGGACAGGCATTGCTCACTTTGCCCATGTCGGTGGGGCCATCGCCGGTTTCCTTCTCATCATGATGTGGAAAAAAGACCTCGGACGTTGAGAGGTCTCATCGTTATCCTCCTGTGCTATTCTATTGGAGGTTTTGGCCAGTATAA
>JBFKJL010000174.1:0-5770 GCA_041631795.1 Saprospiraceae bacterium
GTTGATCATGTCACATTTGATGTCGAAGAAGGCAAGATTTTTGGTCTCCTGGGGCCTAACGGGGCCGGGAAAACATCCCTGATCCGCATCATTACGACGATTACAGGGGCAGATTCCGGGGAAGTGCTTATCAAAGGTGAAAAACTTAATGCATCTCACCCTTCTACAATCGGCTACATGCCGGAAGAAAGGGGCCTCTACAAGAAAATGAACGTCGGTGAACACTTGCTTTACCTGGCTCAACTCAAAGGCTTATCCCATAAAGAAGCGAAGGAAAAGATCCTGACCTGGCTCGATAAATTTGATATTAGGGATTGGTGGAATAAAAAGATCCAGGAATTGTCCAAAGGTATGCAACAAAAAATACAATTCATTGCCACGGTTGTCCACTCTCCTTCATTGCTTATTCTCGATGAACCATTCAGTGGACTTGATCCCATCAATACAAATCTCATCAAGGATGAGATCAGGCAACTCAAGGAAGCTGGCAGTAGTATTATTTTTTCCACGCACCGCATGGAACAGGTTGAAGAGATATGTGAAGATATTGTACTGATTCACAAAGGGAAAGTCATCCTTGAAGGTAACGTTTTAGACATCAAGCAAAAATTCAAGGAACGGAAGTTCAAGATCGTTTTTGATTCGGACTTTATACCGGATTTTAAAGATTACAATGTGGTGTCCAAAAATAGTGATTCTATAGTGATCAAACTGCGCATGGGGGAGGATGGCAATGAATTGCTTCGGTATTCTGTCAGGGAAGGCGCTCATATCAGCGCATTTAATGAAATTCTTCCTTCGCTCAACGAAATTTTTATCAAACAGGTTGAATCTTCTTCGCTATGAACAAACTGTGGCTCATCATACAACGAGAATATATGGTCCGCGTCAGGAAGAAGATGTTTATTATCGCGACCCTTTTGACGCCTATAGGTATTGGGCTGATCGCAGTCTTATCCGGATACCTCGTTGCCAAAAGCACAGAAATCAACAAGACTATCATCGTCAAAGATGAATCTGGTATCTTTAAATCCAGCAATCCGGAATCAAAGACTTTGACATTTGAATTCAACGATGCCCCTCTGGAGGATATTAAGTCGACGTATCATGATGATGGATTTGATATACTGCTTCATATTCCGCCATTCACAGATCTGTCTCAGAAAACTCATGATGTCAACTATTATTCCCAGGAAAAACTGAGCATTGCCACCATCGAAAGCCTTGAAAGGCGAGTCGCATCCGCCTTTAAAGAACATAAGATCGACATGTCTGATATTGACAAATCGATCTATGAAAGTTTTGAAACAGATATAGACCTCGAAAACGGAGCCCTCCTTGAGGACATCGCTGCGACTGGTGAAAAAGGCAAAAGATCTGCCGAAGACAAGAGTGGTAAATTGTCCATCATCATCGGGACCATCCTCGGCGGCGTCATGGGATTTATGATGTACATGGTCATTTTCATTTACGGGGGCATGGTCATGCGCAGCGTGATGGAAGAAAAGATCAACAGAATTGTCGAAGTCATGATCTCTTCTGTCAAACCTATACAGCTCATGCTGGGCAAGGTCATTGGCGTTGGCGCCGTCGGATTGACACAACTGGGCATCTGGCTTATTCTGGTTCCGGTCGTTCTCATGGGTGTCCAGTTATTTCTCGGAGTAGACCAGGATCCCCAACAGATGCAGGAGATCGTCAATCAAACAAATGGCATACCCACCGAGGATTTTGATGATTTTGACCTGGCCCAGATCATCAGTGAATTCCAGGGTCTCAACTGGGTGTTGATCATTCCATCTTTTGTCCTGTTTTTCTTTGGCGGGTATTTTATCTATTCCTCTCTCTTTGCTGCGGTGGGATCAGCCATTGGTGATGACATGGGTGAAGGACAGCAACTCATGCTGCCCATCGTTCTGCCGGTGATCCTCGCCTTTATCATGATGCAAGGCGTTTTGCAAAATCCAAATGGTGGCATGGCTGTGTTTGGATCGTTGTTTCCCCTGACCTCACCCATCATCATGCCTGCCAGGCTTGCCTTCGATCCGCCCTTGTACCAGGTCGTCCTTTCTGTTGTGATCCTGGTATTTTCTTGCTGGCTCTTCGCCTGGCTGGCAGGACGTATTTACAGGGTCGGCATATTGTTGTACGGCAAAAAGGTCAGTTTCAAGGAACTTGGCAAATGGTTGTTTTATAAGGGATAATTAGGCAACCCCGCCGAGATCCTGGATTAATCTTCAAAATCAATGCTGACCACCGGGGTCACTGGACGCGACTGACAAGTCAGGATATACCCATTGTCAATCTCATCGTCATCAAGAGCAAAACAGACATCCATTTTGACCTCCCCTTCTAAAACTTTTGCCACACATGTTGAGCATGCGCCACTTGTGCATGAATACGGGGGATCCTTGCCTTCATCGATCAGGGTTTCAAGGACTGTTTTCCCCGCTTGAAAGGGCAGCTCAAAAGATTCACCATTCAGTTGTACTTTCAACAAGGCACCCTCTCCTTGCTCACCAGTCGAGGCATCTGTCTCCTGGCCGGTATTTGTAAAGTGCTCCTTCTTAATGCTTTCTGCCTGGATCCCGAGATCAGTCAGGGCTTTTTCGCATGTGAGGATCATATCACCCGGGCCACAGAGGTAATACAGGTCATTGCCACTTTTGCTTTGGTGCTCTTCGAGATAATCTGAGATGACCACAGCATCGATCCTGCCCCGGGGCCCTCTCCACGTACTTTTTTTACGAAATAATCCGGTTAACCCGGACCTCTTATCAGGTTGGCTCAGGATATAAGTAATGTCGATTTGATCAGCATACAACTCAGCAAAATAATCAAGTGCATTTCGGAAAATAATACTTTCTTCATCCCTGCTGCCATACAACAAATAGATCATACTCTGTGGCTCTTTTTCGGCAATGGTCTTGATCATGCTGATGACAGGAGTGATACCACTGCCAGCGGCAAAGAAATAATGATCGCGCCGAACGTCACTATCTGCGTACACCACAAACCTCCCTTCCGGTTCCATGACTTCGATCGTATCGCCGACGTTCAATGATTCAATGATATATTCTGATACTGTCCCATTCTTTAGGCGCTTGACCGTAAACCCAAAATCATCTTCAAAGGGTGCCGTAAAAATGGAGTAAGCACGCCGATACTCTTTTCCCCCAATATTGACACGCACGGTCAGGTATTGTCCAGGAGTAAATGAATAGTGATCTTTAAGGCCTTCGGGTATTTCCAGGATGAAAGACCGTGCTTCCGGCGTTTCTTCTCTTTTATCAATGATCTTTAAGGCTTGAAAATTGGCACTCATATCAGCATTATTTTAAACGGCGCAAATTACAATATTATTAAAATGGAATAACCAGAAAATGGTTCACAATCAAAAAAGCCCTCCGCAGAGGGCTTTGTAAAATGCTATGATGCCTACTTTATTAACTTTTTAATTTCCTCTTCAAGCTCAAATTCATCCCCTGAATTATACCCGGAATGGGTATAAGTGATCTTGCCTTCCTGGTTGAGCAGGAAGGTCTGTGGAATGGTCTGGAAATTCAATGCCTGCTGCAATTCCCGCTTGACATCAGCCAAAACGGTATAGTCCCACCCCTTTGTCTCAATTATGGCCGGTACCTTGGCCAGGGATCTCGCATCATCTATAGTGACAGCGACAAGCTCCACATCGTATTCTGCCTGCCAGTCTTCGTAATATTCGGCTATCGCATCCAATTCCCTCTTGCAGGGGGCACACCAGGTCGCCCAAAAACTGAGGACTGTGATCTTGCCGTTGCCGATATAATCCTGGATATTCACCGTCTTTCCACTCAGTGTTTTGACTTTAACGGCTGGAATATCCTTCGACACAGGTGCAAATGAAGAACCGATCAATAAAATGACTGTCAAAGAAATTGCTGTGTAAATACCTTTCATCTTTGCTTATTTGAAATGCAAATGTAAACTATTACTTAATATGGTACATGTAAATAGGCACCAACCTGTTTAACACATGTTTAACCTGGGTCCTAATGCGCTTCCAGCCAGTTGTTCCCTGTATCCATATCCACGACAATCGGAACACCCAGCTGAGGCATGGCATTCTTCATTTTCTCGTCCACAATGCTTTTGATATTCTCTAATTCCGGTTTGAACACATCAAAAACAAGTTCATCGTGGACCTGGAGGATCATCCTGGATTTGAAGCCCCTTTCCTTAAAGGTATTGTGAATATTGATCATGGCTATTTTGATCATGTCTGCAGCTGTTCCCTGGATCGGCGTATTGATCGCCACACGTTCTGCGTTACTCCGAGCCAAACCGTTGCGTGAATTGATGTCCCTCAACAGCCGTTTCCGACCGGAAAGTGTTTTGACATAACCATTTTCACGGGCATACTGGATAGTGTCATCCATGTATTTCCTCAAACCCTGGAACTGTTTGAAATAATTGTCGATGAGTTCCTTCGCTTCAGAACGTTTAATATTGAGCTGCCTCGAAAGATTGGTTGCCCCTGCCCCGTAGATGATGCTGAAATTGACCGTTTTGGCATTGCGGCGCTGTTCAGAAGTGACTTCCTCAAAAGGGACATCATACACTCTCGCTGCCGTCGCCCTGTGAAAATCCCTGCCTTCATGGAAAGCTTCCAGCATGAACTGGTCCTGTGAGATTTCTGCGATGACCCGCAGTTCGATCTGGGAATAATCCGCCGCAAGCAGAATATGTTCCTCATCTCTCGGAATAAATGCCTTCCGGATCTCCCTGCCCGCTTCATCCCTGATGGGGATATTCTGGAGGTTGGGATTTTCGGAACTCAAACGGCCTGTAGCCGCACGCGCCTGGTTGTAATTAGTGTGTACGCGCCCGGTTTTGGAATTGATCATCTGTGGAAGAGCGTCCACATAGGTGGATTTGAGCTTTGAATATTTGCGGTAGTCCAGGATCTTTTGGACAATCCCGTGGTTTTGGGCCAGTTCAGTCAGTTTTTCGACATCCGTGGAATATTGCCCCGAAGCCGTTTTCTTCCACCGGTAGGGAATTTCCATTTTTTCAAAAAGCACCTGCCCAACCTGCTTGGGACTGGAAATATTGAACCGGACACCGGCTTCCTGATAGATGCTCTTTTCCTGTTCTGCAATTTTTTGTGCCAAAACCTTTGAATAACTGTTCAGGAAATCCGCGCTCACGCGCACTCCTTCGAATTCCATCGATGCCAGCACATCGATCAAGGGCGCTTCGATGGTCTTGTACAACGTCGTAAGCTCAGCTTTATCGATCTCGTCTTCCAGATAAGTGCGTACCTGGAGCGTGATATCCGCATCTTCAGCAGCATATTCCTTGACTTTTTTGACATCGATGTCACGCATGCTCAATTGGTTCTTGCCCCTTTTACCGATCAGGTCTTCTATCGGGACCATCTTGTAGTTGAGATAGGACTCAGCAAGGTAGTCGAGCTTGTGTCTGAGATCGGGTTCGAGAAGATAGTGGTAGATCATGGTATCGTAATAGGTGCCATTGACCTCAACGTCGTACCATTTCATCATCAGGATGTCGTACTTGATGTTTTGACCGATCTTTTCGATGGACGGATTTTCCAAAATGGGCTTGAATTTTGCAGCGATGGATCTGGCTTTGCCCTGGTCTTCCGGAACTGGGACGTAATAGCCCTCTCCAGCCTTGATGGCAAATGCCAGGCCTACCAGTTCAGCCTCGTTGGCATCGATGCCCGTCGTCTCTGTGTCAAAACTGACCGTCTTTTGTTTTTCAA
>JBFKJL010000175.1:0-5735 GCA_041631795.1 Saprospiraceae bacterium
CAATCTGATAATTTCAGGCCTTGTGCCGACAACCGTGGCCACTTTTAATTTTTTACCATTTATCATCAAACTTCAAGAAATTTAGTGTCGGGATTTTCCGGATCAAATATTTCATTGGCCCAAAATAAAACCAACATGTCATCATAGCCAATATTTTCTATATTATGTGTATATCCCGGCGGAATGTCGATCACCTTGATTTGATCACCCGAGACATGATATTCTATAATCCTGTCATTTTCGATATGCCTGAAGCGAACCACTGCATTGCCCTGCAAGACACAGAACTTTTCAACTTTTGAATGGTGGTAGTGGTTCCCCCTGGTAATCCCAGGCCTGGTCGTGGAGAAGAAAATCTGACCAAAATGCGACGATTTGAGTATCTCGGCCAGTTTGCCACGGTTATCCACGCGTTCTGTCAGGTTGTAGGCAAATTCCTCTTCCGGCAAAAATGAAACATACGTCGAATAGAGTTTTCGCGTCAGCGGGTCGTTCAAATCGGGCAGATATAAGGAATGTCTGCTGTTTCTGAAGCCGCGTAGAATGTCGACAAGGTCACCGACTACAGCTGAATGGACAGGTTCGGCTTCTTCATAGACAAATCCCTGAATCCGTTTGTCGAGGATATGACGAAAGCATCTGGCCACATCGTCTACATAAAGCAGGTTGAGCCTTGCCCCGGGATCATCGATGCGAATGTCGAGGTCTCTGGCAATGTGGTGACAAAATGTTGCCACGGCTGAATTGTAATTCGGCTTTGACCATTTGCCAAAGACATTGGTCAACCTGAAAATGACAGCGGGACTGTTATATTTTTCTGAAAATCTCCGGATAAGGTCCTCAGCAGCTTTTTTGCTTTGACCATATAAATTATCCCTGGTGGCCTGGGTAGAAGACGCATAGACAATAAGCGGGAAGTGGCCTGATTCTTCGAGCATGGACAACAATGTTGCCGTAAATCCTCTGTTGACCTTCTCATATTCATCTGTGTTTAACGGCCGGTTGCTCCCCGCCAGGTGAAACACCGCATCGGCGTGTTTAAGCTTTTCCATCATCTGGTCTTGCGTATCCTGGCGGCCTATGCGTTCAACAGTAAGTGTGTCATCCTGAATCAATTGGTAATACAGGTTCCTTCCAAGAAATCCATACCCCCCTGTAATGACTATTTTCTTATTCATCGGCAAGGGAAATTTTCTTCAGCTTTTTCTGAATGAAGGGCAATTTCACTAAAAGCTCTATAACCCCATCCACATCAAGCCTCGTGGTGTTATGGGAATTGTAATCCAGTTCTTCACTGAATTCAGCATGTCCTTCACTGAAATATTTCTCGTAATTCAGGTCTCTAGTGTCGGCGGGAATCCTGTAATAATTCGGCAGATCTATGGCTTTGGCCATTTCTTCCCGTGTCAGGAGTGTCTCATATAGTTTTTCGCCATGCCTGGTGCCAATGATTTTGATGGGGTTGGAAGCATTGAAAAGCTTTTTCAGGGCTTCCGCCAAAACCTCAATTGTACAGGCTGGCGCTTTCTGAATAAAAATATCACCCGGAGCAGCCGTCTTGAATGCATACAGGACGAGGTCTATTGAATCCTCAAGGGACATGAGAAACCGCGTCATATTGGGGTCTGTGATTGTAAGGGGTTTGCCGCTTTCGATTTGTGACACAAAGAGGGGGATGACAGACCCGCGGGATGCCATCACATTGCCGTATCGGGTTCCACAGTAAACTGGTTTTGTAAATTGCCTGGATTTGGCGACCATGAGTTTTTCCATTAAGGCCTTGCTCATCCCCATGGCATTTATAGGGTAGACAGCTTTGTCCGTGCTGAGAACCACCATTCTCCGGACCGCGTTGGCGGCAGCGGCATTGAGGCTATTTTCAGCCCCAATGATATTTGTGCGAACCGCTTCAAAAGGATAGAATTCACATGAAGGCACCTGCTTGAGGGCCGCAGCGTGAAACACATAGTCTACACCCTTCATGGCCTGGTGAATGGAATCATAGTTTCTGACGTCACCGATATAAAATTTAACCTTCTCATTTTGCAGGCGCCTGCGCATATCGTCCTGCTTTTTCTCATCCCTGCTGAATATCCTGATCTCGGAAAGATCGGAATCCAGGAACCTGTTCAATACTGCATTGCCAAATGATCCTGTGCCCCCGGTAATCAACAACGTCTTGTTTTCAAACATCATTTTTGTGCTTCGATTAAATTAAACGAATTTAATTAGTCTCTCGTGATTATGGCAAAGATTTCATTTTAATCCTACCATTTGCCTCTGAAGTTTCATATTGCCATTGACTTTTAAGTTCCTCACTCTTACCAATGGCTTGTATATCAGGTTTCGAAACGCCTTGTTCACATAATAAGAAGTCGACCCCGACCCTTCCTGCAGGCCTTTGAAAGTTTCGGGTCGAAATGCCTTCTTGCGATATTCGTAATATTCCTTGAACCACTCAAAGAATTCAATGTCACTCCTGTTGGCTTCTATCAATTTCTTTCGCAAGGCCGGCGTGTTCAGGAGTTTATTTTTCATGTCGGTCTTTTGAGCAACGTTCTTCCTGATATAGACGAGCTTAAGATCATAAGGCAATGAAGCGTTGAGCATCTGGAGGCTGTCACTAAAATCCTCCACCATTCCAGCAAAAGCAAACTTGTTCTTAATAAATTCAATGGCTTTCTCCACGTTGTCGGCTCCCGCGATTTTTCGCACCTGGACATTGTGATGATCCGGGTTATCAATCCATTCCTCGAATGGACTGATCTGCCTGGGGAAGTGTGTGTCGATGTATTGATAGTGGGATGCCGTCCGCACAATAGGGTCCCTGAGAAAGGTGTAAAAAACGATATTCTCGTTTTGCCCAAAAGAACCCAAAGGCCGGACCCGGTGCCCAGCGACACTTTTTAGTCGGGGTACGAGTTTTTTAACCTGTTCAAATTCATCCTGAGAAAAACATTTCGTGGTATTGTCGAGGCCATAGACGTCAAAATGTTTAATGCCAAATGAGTTTCTCAAAATGAAATTCATCGTAATCCCTGCCGTTTTTTCGATATGTACAAAGGCTATTACAGGCTGTTTGATCATACTTGAGCTGATTGACGCACGAAACTTATTTTGAAATGAATCATAAAAAGGCCGATGACAGCAGGTAAAAGAAATGCCGGATTGATACCAAAACCTTTTAACACAGATGTCAACACGTATATTGCAATAATTATTCCCAGGTTCACCATGATATAGGAAATCACTGCTTTCTCGCGCAAATAATACAAAAGCGCACCGTACGCAATGACATTCCACAGGGTCAATGAGAGCGCATTGCCTATGGCGGCTCCCGTCAATCCCTTGTTTTGAATCATCACAATGTATAGAGGCACCGAAAACAGGATGACAAAAAACTGGATGTAAAAAACTGTCTTCTCCTTGCGCATCATCTGTAAGACAGCATTGACCCCGCCAACCGATGCATTAATGAATTGCCCCAATAAAAATATGGTCACAAACAGCTCAAGATCTGTGTAATCTTCCCCCAGGAAGTTTTGCAACATAAACAATACACAAAGCAAACATGAAATGATGAAGGCGGATGCCGCTGATGCCACCTTGCCCGCAAAAACAAATTCACCAAACAGCTCAGACCATTTTTTTTCAAAATAAAGCGCCGAAACCCGTGGCGCCAGCATATTATTTGAAGCCACAAGGCCCAGGCTGGAAATCAGGGCGATCTTGTTGCTCAACAAGTAGGACGATGTTGTCGTCTCACTGACCCATTTAATCAGGTAAATATCCGCCCCCGAATAAAAAAATACGAGGACTGAAGTCATCAGGATATAGACCAGGTCACTGTGGAATATGAGCCTGAACTCCGCGGGTTTGAGTGTTTTTTCCCTACTCAAAAAATCTTTGATCAATACCGCTGTTCCTACGGCAATTGATGCTCCGGTTGATATATAAAAGGTTACGGCGACTTCTTCAAAATTACGAGAAAACCCGGTCACCAGAAGGAGCAGGGGGATGAAATAGAGAATCCCATGCTGGATAATGAATGACAATATAGGGTGTCGGAAACCTCGCAAATACTGGGATACAATGTGGTTGTAAGCAAAAAGTGGAACCAACCAAATCAGGTTGTTAAATACATCTGTGCTGATCAATTTAGCCATTCCGGGAAAAGAAATGAACAGGATATAAATCAGTGCCAATACGGCAAGGCTATATATCAGCGGCGTGATCATCAATTTCAGGAATATTTGCCCGAAATTCCTGGGAAATACGCGGTCAAAACTTCCTATGACCCTTAACCCCAATCTGTCATAACCGAATTTTGCCATCGCTGATGTCAACAGCAAAAACACGAGGCCTTCAAATACCTTGTCTGATTCCGAGAGATCCAGGAGACGGGCTGCAACGAGATAAAAGCCATACATGCTTCCATACCCCAGGGCAAGACCCGTGAAGCTCTTTACAGTTTCGAAAAGCTTTTCATTGTTTTGAAGAAACTTCAGCATCCTTATTGATCATCAGGTTTTTATTCTTACCGAAGTCTTTGAAAAGCCGGTTGCCCGAATAAACATTACAATTGATATGAATAATATTGTGTCTGCCTGATTCCGCATCCACACACATCGCCCTTTCTCCGCCCTGTTCCGCTAAAGCCCCGAAAATGTAGTTAAACATCGGTGCATAACTGTCCCTGTCACCAAAGCCATCATACGAAGTCAGGCGGATTGTTGTCGCATCCTTTGAATGGTGGTGAAAAATATCATATATCTTATTTTCCAGGGCCCCGTCAACCAGGATGGCCTCATGGTCCGGATGATTTCCTGCCCTGTTGAATACGATATTGCTCAGGCTGTTGGCATTGGCAAAAGCCTCGAGGTGCACCCCAGTCTGGACAAACTGTATGACGAGATTGTTGATCGTATGAAAGTAACTCGCTGTCTGCGTCTCAAACTTCCTTTGTGCATTGAAAAGACTGATTCCAACATTCCCGGCTTGAGACGATTGTTTGTTTCCTGTCAACGTAAGATTTCTGACCTCGCAATAGAAAATGTTTCTCTCCCTGTCCGATTTATCCTTGTGCCCGACCCGAACAATGCCCAGGGGCGAATCATTTTCAGAGGTGATCCTGACAGATTTATTGCCGCCTTCAAGAGTCGCATACGAGGTCGAAAGATAAAACATGGGCATGGTGGAGTTGCTGGAATTTCGCCTTCTAATGATTTCCGTGCCGGATTCTATATACAAATGATTTTTTACATCCACCGAACCATCCAGGCGGTAAACGCCTTGTGGAATGATGACCATCGATGAGCGATTATTCCGAATGGCGTCATTGAACGCCTTGGTCGAATCGCTCATGCCAGTAGGATCGGCTCCATAACGCAGAACATCCGGCAGGTAGGAAGTATTGGAAGATCTGTTGACCGTACAGGACACAAAGAAAATTAAAACAGCAAGCACAGTATATCTTATCATGGACACCAATAGGTAATTTTATCTGCCAATTTTTCTTTTCTGAAAATCCCTTTAAGATCGATGAAAACAGGGTCGTCCCTGAACATGGCAAGGTAATATGAAAATTGCCTTTCCCTGTATTTCTGATGTGGGACTGCAAAGATGATCGCATCGTAATCACTGCCCGGGGCATCGATGAGTTGAATACCTGTTTTTTTCTTAACCCAGCCCTTGTCTGCTTCACTGTCGAGGACCTCAACTTTCATAGCGTGTCC
>JBFKJL010000176.1:0-5723 GCA_041631795.1 Saprospiraceae bacterium
AGGCCAAAACATCCTCCAGGATAGCGGACACTCAGAAATGCCTGAGAGTGTCCGGAAAGCACAATGACCTTGAAGAGGTTGGCCAGGATTCCTACCACCATACCATGTTTGAAATGCTGGGCAACTGGTCATTTGGTGATTATTTTAAGCAAGAGGCCATTGATTATGCGTATGAACTCCTTGTAGATATATATGGTATTGACAAGAATAAGATCTATGTAACCGTTTTTGGAGGTGACAAGATTGACGGGACAGAACCCGATGAGGAGGCGGCAGACCTGTGGGCACGGTTTATTCCCAGGGAAAGGATCCTGTACTTTGGGAAAAAGGACAATTTTTGGGAAATGGGGGATACCGGTCCCTGTGGTCCCTGTTCCGAAATTCATGTCGACCTCAGGAGTGCTGGGCAAAGAGCCGAGATCCCTGGGAAAGAGCTCGTGAACAAGGACCATCCAATGGTTATTGAGATATGGAATCTTGTGTTTATCCAGTACAACAGGAAAAAGGACGGCTCTCTTGAAGAGTTGCCGGAAAAGCATGTGGATACAGGTATGGGACTGGAACGGCTGGTCATGATCCTGCAGGATAAGACCTCAAACTATGATTCTGACCTTTTTAGTCCTCTGATCCGATTTGTAGAAGAGCAGACGGGTGTCGAATACACATCTGATTACAGCGGTGAGGTTAAGAGCGATATTGCAATGCGTGTTATCGCAGACCACATCAGGGCTGTGGCATTCACGATAGCAGACGGTGAAATGCCAAACAATACGGGTGGGGGCTATGTCATCAGGCGGATATTGAGACGGGCGGTGCGCTATTACTATTCTTTTCTCGGTGTCAAAGAACCATTTATTTATAAAATGGTACCCCTGCTGGCTGAGCAGTTTGCTGCTGTTTTCCCGGAACTAAAAGCCCAGGAAACCTTTGTAGGCAAGGTCATGGCTGAAGAAGAGCGTTCTTTTTTACGGACCCTTGATGATGGACTTAAACGGCTGAATGCACTCAAGGTGGATGACGGTACACTGAGTGGAGAAGATGCATTTGAATTATATGATACTTATGGATTTCCCTTTGACCTGACACGACTCGTTGCCAAAGAAAAAGGATGGAGGGTAGATGAAAAAGCATTTATTGTGGCACTGGAAGAACAAAAATCCAGGAGCAGGGCTGATGCCGCTAAGACCATGGGGGACTGGCAGGTTGTTCATGAAAATGGCGACTCCGAATTTGTAGGGTATGACCAACTCGAAATGCAAGATATTCGCGTCCTGAAATACAGGGATATTGAAGAAAAGGGAAAAACCTTCCACCAACTGGTCCTGGACAAAACCCCGTTTTATCCTGAAGGAGGCGGACAGGTCGGGGACACCGGTTTATTGACCTTTGGCCAGGAACGGATCTCAGTTCAGGATACTGTCAAAGAAAACAATCTTATCGTCCACTATGTGGACAGGATCCCCGAAAACATAAGTGCCCTTGCCTTGGGATTTGTAGATAAAAAAAGAAGAAAGCTCATTGAGAACAACCATACGGCGACCGACCTTATGCACAGTGCATTGCGCACAGTCTTGGGGGAGCATGTGCAGCAGAAAGGATCATTGGTCAGGGATGACTATCTGAGATTTGATTTTTCGCACTACCAGAAAATGACCGATGAAGAAATTTCAAGGGTTGAACTGATTGTCAATGAGAAGATTCGCGAGAATATCAAACGCAGGGAAGACAGGGCTATTCCTTTAGAGGCAGCCAAATCCGCTGGAGCAATGATGCTATTCGGGGAAAAATACGGTGATGAGGTGCGCATGATCACTTTCGATCCCGGTTATTCTGTGGAATTGTGCGGTGGATGCCATGTGCAATCCACAGGCCAATTGGGCTATTTTAAGATCACTTCCGAAACGGGTATTGCCGCTGGGATCAGGCGGATCGTGGCCATAACCTCAGAAGCGAGTGAAAGTTATATCAACGACCAGCTCACGCGATTGAATGAGGTTTCGACTCGTTTTAAGAACCCAGATGTGGTCGCGGCGATTGATGAAATGCTGGAGGAAAATGCAGCCCTAAAAAAGAAATTGCAAAAACTTGAAGGTGCAAAGGCAGGTGCCGTGCTGGAAACTCTTAGGCAAAAAGTCATAACAGTCAATGGTCGGAATGTCCTGGCTGAACGTGTCGATATTGAAGATGCAAAGGCCGTAAAAACCCTCTTGTTCAACCTTGAAAAAGAGATCTCAAATGGTGTTTTTCTATTGGGATTTGTTTCCAGTGGCAAACCTCAACTCATGCTGATGATATCCGGTGATCTGACACGTGACGGCAACCTTCACGCCGGTAAAATAATCAAGGAAATCGCCCGGGAAATCAAGGGTGGCGGCGGCGGTCAGCCCTTCTTTGCATCCGCCGGGGGATCAGATCCCTCAGGTCTTGACAGGGCAATTGATGGCTTGAAGAATCATATTTAAACCAGCATGTTCATTTGACGATTGGCGTTCTTAAATGCTCTGCGGATGATCAAAGCTTTTGATCGAGATATGGAGGTGGTCATCTGTACCGACATGCCGTAAGGTGTTGAAACCCATCAATCTGAAATAGTTTTGAAGCAGAAAATTTCTGAGCATGCTCCTTTTGTTTGTTCTCAGGTCAAGCGCATGGGTATAACCATCACTCTGTTTATAATGAAGGGAGTGATTTTTTGCCCTTAGCCCCATCTTCCGGTAATCTTCCGGCACCCTGTTGGCATCAGTAATGACAAGTGATTTGTCGAGATGGATGATCGTACTTACACTTAAGCGCAGAATGGGATGGACTTGTCTGATCTCCTCCTGGAGGGATTTATTTTTCAGGTTGGCTGAGGAAAAATAGAAGATACCGTGGGCCACATAAAAAATGACCAGGATCATTGCGAGCCACATGCGCCTGACGAGAGCCTCAAAACCTCCGATACGGCCGGTCAACTTGCCGTAGAAAACAGTGAAGTAGATGATGATCACCACGACGGTCAGTCCGGTACCGAGGAGAATGCTCACCCAGGGGATCAGATTGTAACTGTCGTGAAAGTACACGGACCCCCGAATCAAAAGGATAAAAGGAAGGATGAGGATGAGAATAATCTTCAGGATGAATAGTATAAGACGCATATTGTACTGAAATATAGGAGATTTTAAACAAATGGATATAAAACAGGAAGACCATCAGATCAGATTTGACGATGGACAATTTTTGGGATATGAGGAAAACATAATTGAATACGCTGGTTTAATAGTAAGTTTTAATTTAATATCTTTCAGGCTATGAGTAATCCGCACTTGGATCCAACAGCACATCATTTCGATGACGAGGAAAAGCACGTTGAAAAAGCCCTTCGGCCAAAACTGCTGGACGATTTTTCGGGACAACCCAAGATTGTTGAAAATTTATCGATTTTTATTCAGGCTGCGAAGTTGCGCGGTGAAGCTTTGGACCATGTCCTGCTTCACGGACCACCCGGGCTGGGAAAAACAACGTTGAGTCATATCATTGCCTATGAGCTGGGGTCCCACCTCAGGCTTACTTCCGGCCCTGTGCTTGAGAAGCCCGGGGACCTTGCCGGTATTCTTTCCAACCTGGGCGAAGGCGATGTTTTGTTTATTGATGAAATCCATAGGTTAAACAATGTCGTCGAAGAATATTTGTACTCCGCCATGGAAGATTACAATATCGATATCATGATCGATTCAGGCCCGGCGGCCAGGAGTATCCAGATCTCATTGAATCCCTTCACCCTGGTCGGTGCCACCACGCGCATGGGTCTTCTGACCTCACCTCTCAGGGCGCGTTTTGGAATTACCTTCCACCTGGATTATTACAATGTCGCGACCTTGACCCGTATTGTCAAGAGGAGCGCAGGCATCTTAAATATAGAAATTGATCATGCCGGTGCTGATGAGATTGCCAAGAGAAGCAGGGGGACACCCCGTGTTGCCAATGCCTTGCTCAGGCGCATCAGGGATTTTGCACAAATCAAAGGCGATGGCAAAATCGGATCTGAAATTGCCCGATATGGACTCGAAGCCCTCAATGTGGATGAAGGCGGACTCGATGAGATGGATAACCGTATTCTCACAACAATCATCGATAAATTCAAAGGCGGCCCGGTCGGATTGACGACCATCGCGACAGCGGTAGGGGAAGAAGCCGGAACCATCGAAGAGGTTCACGAGCCCTTCCTCATCATGGAAGGATATATCCAACGAACCCCGCGTGGAAGGGAAGCAACAGCAAAAGCTTTTGAGCACGCGGGCCGTAAGCCTCCTCAATCTAATCAAACGCTTTTCTAAGCCTGTGCAGTCGGTGTGAAATTGATCGGCGGCATATTTTGTTGTTGTGTTTCCTGGATTTGCCCATGTTGACTTTCAAATTTATTGACATTGTCAGCCAGCGCCTTGAGCAACCTCTTGGCATGTTGAGGTGTTAGAATGATGCGGCTCTTGACAATGGCCTTGGGCACATTGGGCATCATTCGAATAAAATCAATAACAAATTCAGTGTGTGAATGAGAAATTATCGCGAGATTTGAATAAATCCCTTCTGCAACTTCTTCAGGAAGTTCAATGTTGATCTGATTTTGTTTTTTTGATTCTGCCATGGATGTTTATTTTAGATATTCCGACAAATCTAACAAGAAATGAATAAGTACGACCACTATTTTGACACAAACAAGGAACTGTGGGATGCCAAAACGGATATTCATCTCAACAGTAAGTTCTATAAAAACGATGCATTCTTGAAAGGACGCAACTCACTGACTGAAATAGAACTGCACGAAATGCCGGATGTCAGAAATAAGAAAGTGCTTCATCTGCAATGCCATTTTGGACAGGATTCTCTTTCCATGGCCCGTATGGGGGCAATGGTCACCGGCATCGATATTTCTCCAAAGGCCATAGAAAAAGCGAGAGAGTTCAATCAATTGCTCGATCTTAACGCAAAGTTTTTTGCCGACAACGTTTATGATACAAATAAAATCATCCGGGACTCCTTTGACGTTGTTTTTACCTCATTTGGTGTGCTGGCATGGCTGCCCGATCTCAATATGTGGGCAGACGTCATTTCCAATGCCCTCGCTCCTGGAGGTAAGTTCTACATCGCTGAATTTCATCCCGTCCTCTATATGTTCGATTTTCCGAAAAAAACCATCCAATACCAGTATTTCAACATTGGGGATCCTTATGAAGAAATCATCGAAGGCACCTATGCGGATCCATTGGCTGATATCCGGATGAAAGAATACTTCTGGCAACATTCCATGAGTGAGATCATCCAGGCCCTGATCAACCATGATCTCGAGGTCAATTTCCTGCATGAGTTTGATTATTCGCCCTACAACTGTTTTGAAAATATGGAGGAAAGAGCACCCGGGGAATTTGTTTTTAGGGTCAATCATATTTCTCTTCCACATGTATTTTCAGTCCAATGCACTAAGAAATAAGGCATTATAAATTGTTAAATTTATATATAACGTTGATTGTCATCTATTTACACATAAATAATTTGCCTAATTTCTTTCAATTTTAACAAGATTACTGTAATTTTATCAACGCTTTCGAAAAGTCGATTTATTTATCCCAATTATCGGTATATGCAACCTTCAGAATCAGAAATTTTATACCAGGAAGACCTGGGCAGGTATGCCTACAGTATTTCCCTTGGTTTCCGCGAGTTTTTATTCATTTTTATCATTTTCG
>JBFKJL010000177.1:0-5704 GCA_041631795.1 Saprospiraceae bacterium
CTGGGCATCGGCTACGTATTCAGTCTCAGGAATGGTACTGATCTGGCTTCACCCCTCCAGAAGTTTTTTGATTTTTTCACTTCCCTCCAAAGCCCTAAAATCCCTAAGACACCTCGAAAAAAACTGCGTGTCATCCACGGTGCGCAATCTTCGGATCAAAATGAAACGACCCAGAGAGGTTATGATGAGCAGGAAGAATTGGATAGAATACTCGATAAGATAAATTTGGAAGGGTATGAAAAACTCACGCCCGAAGAAAAGGAATTCCTTTACCTGGTCAGCAAAAAAAAGTAAGTGTCCAAACTCCTGTTCTTTATCAATAGCTTGTTCGGTGTCGCATTGCTTTTCGCATATATCTCGCCATTCATCGATCCCCATTTTGGAGGATTCTTTGCGCTTTTTGGACTCTTCTATCCACTTCTATTGCTCATCAACCTGTTTTTTGTGGTGTACTGGGCTTTCATCGAACCCAAATACACCCTTTTATCGATTTTGCTTATTGCATTTGGCTACGGTGCGTTGACGCGCCTTGTCAATATCCATGGTCAAAATGAAAGTGCTTATACGCTCGTGAGCTATAACGTTGGAGAAACACGCAGACTTTTTGCCAAAAACAACAAGGAAAGGTTCCAACATATTCGGGATTTTCAAAAATTTTTTAAAGATCTCAACGCAGATATCATCTGTCTGCAAGAACGCCTGGGATTTCCTGAGGAAACTCTGGAACCCGCATTTCTTGATTATCATAGCACAAAGGATGCCTCACTCGGAACAGTCATCTATACGCGTTTCCCCATAGTCGATTCAGGCAATATACCCTTTGAAACCAAGGCCCATAATGCCACCTGGGCAGAACTGGCCATTGCCGGAGATACGGTGCGCGTTTATGCGCTCCATCTCAGTTCCAACAGGATCACAAAGCATACCAGGGAGATCATGGATCAGCCGGACATTCGAAACGTCAAGGTCTGGTCGGATATGAAGTTTGTGCTTAATAAATACACAGAACATGCAAGGAAAAGGACGGTGCAAATGAATGAAATTCTTAAGCACGTGCAATCTTCCAGGCATCCCGTAATCCTCTGCGGGGATTTCAATGATGTCACACAGTCCTATATCTATAAATTGACCACCAAACGCTTTAAGGATGCCTTTACCGAAGCTGGTACTGGGATCATGAAGACGTACAGGTCGGCCATTCCAACTCTGCGCATCGACTACGCATTCTTTGACAATGACTTTAAAATCGGCCGGCATGAAGTTTTGGACAAAAACTTCTCAGACCACTATCCTGTTTTAACCACATTTGATCTGATGAATTAATACATTTGCACGATGGAAAATTCAAAACTTCTCCTATACAACAGTCTGTCCAAAAAGAAAGAGCCCTTCACCCCTCTTCATGAAGGCCATGTCGGGATGTATGTGTGCGGCCCTACAGTCTACAGCGATGTCCACCTGGGCAATGTCCGTACATTTGTCAGCTTTGACATTATTTATCGTTACTTTTTGTATTCGGGATACAGGGTGCGATACGTTCGCAATATCACAGATGTTGGACACCTCCTCGACGGTGGTGAGGACAGGATTTCAAAAGGAGCGCGGCTGGAAAAGCTCGAGCCTATGGAAATTGTGCAAAAATATACCAATGGTTTTCACAAAATGATGACCATCTTCAATACACTTAAACCGAGCATAGAACCACGGGCGACTGGTCATATCATTGAGCAGATCGAAATGGTTCAACAGATCCTCAACAATGGCCTCGCCTATGAAGTGAATGGATCCGTGTATTTCGACACGATCAGATACCACGAGAAATACAAGAATTACGGCGGGCTTTCGGGCCGAGTTATTGACGACCTGCTGACCGAAACCCGGGAAGATCTCAAAAACCAGGATGAAAAAAAACATGCCTCGGATTTTGCCATTTGGATGAAAGCGTCGCCGGACCACCTCATGCGCTGGAATTCGCCGTGGTCGGTGGGATTTCCGGGATGGCACCTTGAATGTTCCGTCATGAGTACAAAATACCTTGGAGAAAAATTTGACATCCATGGTGGCGGTAACGACCTCAAATTTCCGCACCACGAAAATGAGATCGCCCAGAATATGGGTGCGTGCAGTTGCGCCCCGGCCAACTACTGGTTGCACACAAACATGCTGCTGATGAATGGCCGGAAGATGTCCAAAAGTGATGGCAATACCATCTCTCCTGAAGAGCTGATGACAGGCGATAGTCCGCATGTGTCCAAGGCGTATTCGCCTATGGTCGTCAAGTTTTTCATGCTGCAATCGCACTACAGGTCGACTCTCGACCTTACTGATGAAGCCCTCCAGGCGGCAGAAAAAGGCTATAAACGCCTGATGGAAGGGTATTCTACGCTTCAAAAGCTCGAAGCGGATCCGACAGGTGCTGAGTTGGACAACCAGATCCTTGATCCCCTGGCGCAGTTTATCACGGACATGAACGATGATTTCAATACGCCCAAGGCCATGGCCTCGTTGTTTGATCTCGTCACCAAGATCAATTCTCTCAAGGAAGGACACATGGATATCCGGAAGGTATCGGCCCAAACACTCGAAAAATTAAAAACAGATTTCGGGGCCTTTCTCTTTGATGTTTTGGGTTTAAAAAATGAGGCTGTTGAAGGAGGCGACAATACCCTGATCAATGGTGTCATGGACCTGGTCCTCGACCTGCGCCAGGACGCGCGCACGAGGAAAGACTGGGCAACTGCAGATAAGATCAGGGATGGCCTTGGTGCCCTTGACATCGTGGTGAAAGACAGTAAAGAAGGCAGCAGTTGGACCGTAAAATAGGCATATGAATATTATCTGGAAAATATGTATCGCCAGTTTGCTGATAAGTGCGATCGGCTGTAAGGAAGACAAACCGGCTTCATCTGTTGAAACAACAGCCAAACCACCCGTCAGGGTGCCCGCATTCCAGCGCGATTCCGCTTACTTGTACATTGCAAAGCAAGTGGCTTTTGGCCCCCGCGTACCTGGATCGGAAGGCCATCAGAAATGCAAGGTCTGGCTCGTCGAAAAATTTGAAAGTTTCGGGGCCAATGTCATTCAGCAGGACTTCACAGCCAGGATATATACTGGTGATGCCTGGCCAGCCACAAACATCATCGCCCAATTCAATCCAAAACATAAATCGAGGATATTACTTGCAGCACACTGGGACACGCGCATGGTGGGAGAAGAAGACCCAGACAATAACAAGCAGAATATTCCTATCCCGGGTGCCGATGACGGTGGCAGTGGCGTGGGAGTCCTCCTGGAAATTGGACGGATCATCAGCGAAAACCCCATAGACCTGGGCGTAGATATCATCCTTTTTGATGCAGAAGACCAGGGACAGCGAGGTGCTCAAGCCCCTATCGACAACTGGTGCCTTGGCGCACAGTACTGGTCAAGAAATATCCACAGGAAAAATTATAAACCGGAATTTGGCATCCTCCTGGACATGGTCGGAGCTAAGAATCCGCGTTTTGCCCAAGATCAGATCAGCCTCAGGTACGCTGGAGACATCATGCGAAAAGTATGGAAGCTAGCTCAAAATATGGGCTATACGGATGTGTTTGTCAACAACCAGGCAGGCAATATTACCGATGACCATTTCTTTGTCAATACAATTGCCCAAATCCCCATGATTGATATCATTAACCAACCCCTGGGTTCAAAAACGGGATTCCATGAGCACTGGCATACGCACGGTGACGATATGGACATCATCAACAAAAGGTCCCTTCAGATTGTTGGACAAGTTGTTACTGCTGTTATTTACAAACAATCAGACGGCACATTTTAAACTTATAAGCTATGCAAAAAATCATCGTTCTCACACTCATGTTCATCACAGCGCAGCTTGGCGCTCAGCAAAACATGCAACGCCCCGTCATCAGCAAGATCACAGCCACCTGGTGCACCAACTGTGGAAGTTGGGGATGGAATTTTATGGAAGCACTCCTCGAAGAATTTTCCGATGGTCGCGCTGTTGTTCTCGCTGTTCACCATAGTGGCGATCTCGAAAATCCCACGAGCGATGCCCTGGCCAAAAATTTTGGCAACAGTTACCAGCCGGAATTTTTCGTGAACAATAGCAATGTGAATGCCCTATCGTCAACATGGCCAAACAAACTTGAAGAGATCAAATCCAGCGTTGCCGAAGTGAATGGGGAGATGGCCCCTTTTGATATTGAGATCAACGCGTTCAAGGAAACCAGCCAGCCGGTGGTGCATGCCGATGTGACGGTCAGGCCAAACATTACCATGGCGGACGAGGATTATTACCTGGCCGCCTATCTTGTCGAAGATAATCTCGTTCATTTCCAGGCTTCACAGGGCAACGATGCAGTCCATCACAAGGTCGTGCGGGCCTCCATGACCAGTGATGTTTTTGGAGAAATGATCTTTGCCAGCGGACAGTCCATACCCGGCAACCCCGTCGAAAGATCTTATTCCATCAATTCCCTGGATGCTACAGGCAATGACAACCACATCCTCCAGGATCTTGATGTCGTTGTGATGGTGTATCAAAAGGTCAATGACAAGTATGTGATTGCCAATGCCCACATTTTTGAAGATGCAGCTGTGACCACGAGCACTGAAAATATCACCTTTGAAGAATCACCTAAATTTGTTTTTAATGGACAGCAGGGCATATTGACTATCAGGCCTTCAACCTCAATAGGCAATGCCACTTACGAGGTCATTGATGCCAGCGGAAGGTTAAAATTCAAAAACAGGGTCCAGCTTGAAAAGGATCAGTTGACAACCATCGCATTTCCCGTAAACCACCTCCCTTCCGGCACTTATTTCCTGAGAATTACAGGAGACAACAAGGCGTATACACACAAGTTTGTGAGGTGACCCAGAAGATATCCGGTCTTATGTCAGTTATTTGATAGAGGCAAGGCATTTCCCAGAGATATTCAACCAGTCCATCAACAGCATTTTGTTTTATGTTGAACCCATTTGAGGCGGGCCCTTAGACATTTGTCAAAACCGGCACGAGTCAAGGCTATTTTCACAGTCTTTTATGGCATACAGCAGCTGACAGGATATTTTAATTTCGGATATAGATTAACGAATTTTGGGGTTTTGAAATTAATCATAGGAGCCGAAGAAAGCTGATCCGGAAGTTCGATTGACTGAATTCACTATTTTAACACTCAAAATCAAGATAAAAATGCCTGTCGATGTCAAATAAATCCTTGACCTGTGTTCCCTGTTCAGAAATCGATACGAATAATTGGGGCAGAAAATAACGACTGACATTTGGGCATGCACCCGATGGTCGGGTGTGCACATGTCATCATCGGGTACTTTTATCAGAAAAATAAATAGAACATGAAAAAAAAGAGTTATAAAAAATATGCTTTTGAATTCCTGTCAATTTTTATTGCCGTGATTTCAGCATTTGCATTGAACAATTGGAACGATAACCGTAGGGACAATGTCGCTGAATCCAAAATACTCACCGAAATTCTCAATGGCCTGGAAAAAGATGTAAAGGATGTAGAAATAAACCTGATGGGACACAACCAGGGCATTCGTTCGTGTAAATTCTGGAGAAGTATTATCAACAATGAAACGAAAAACCCTGACTCATTGGGACACCAATACCTGGCCCTCACGCGGGATTTTACCTCAATTCAGAATACCTCAGGATATGAAACATTAAAATCAA
>JBFKJL010000178.1:0-5648 GCA_041631795.1 Saprospiraceae bacterium
AGGGACACTCAGCAGTGCATCCCTTGCAGGACAGGCACAAGTCCAGGACCTGTCTGAGCGCTTCCTGGTTGAATACATTGATCTCCTGTGTGCGGGTGAGATACTCCCTCAGGACATTGGCCCGGCCTCTGGTGGAGTGGACTTCATCCCGGGTGGCGTGATAGCTGGGACACATGGTGCCCCCTGCCGTGCTGCTCTTGCGGCAATCACCCGAACCATTGCATTTCTCGACCATGCGCAACAGTCCCCCGCTGTCTTCAAAATCCAGGATTGTGTCAAATGTTTTTGTCTCTTGTCCCGGGGCATACCTCAAGTCTTCCGTCATGGGTGGCACGTCTATGATCTTGCCGGGGTTAAAAATATTGTCCGGGTCCCAGGTGGATTTAATAGATCGAAGGATGGCGTAATTCTTCTCCCCGATATGGTCCTTGATAAATGGTCCGCGCACACGTCCGTCTCCATGCTCACCCGACAGGGACCCACGATATTTGCGGACAAGGTCAGACGAGGCCTTGCTCAACTGCTTAAAGAGGATGACATCATCATAGTTCTTGAGATCCAGTAATGGCCTGATGTGTATTTCCCCGGCACCGGCATGGGCGTAATGGACGGCCTGCTGGCCAAAACGCTCCAGGACGCTGTTGAATTCCGCAATGTAATCGGCGAGGTCTTCAATCCTGACGGCTGTGTCCTCTATGCAAGCGACGGCCTTTTTATCTCCAGGGATATTGGATAATACACCGAGGCCGGCGCTTCTGAGTTCCCAAACCCGCGCGCAGTCGGCATCGTCCACGATCACATGGGCATAGCCAAAATCATGCTTTTCAAAAGTCTCAATAAACCCGCGGACCTGCTTCTGTAATCCTTTTGGCGTGGGGTCGCGCAATTCAACCAGCAAAAGCGCTTCGGGATCTCCATCGATGAAGAATCTGTTCCTGGCCTGTTTGATATTGTCTTTTGTGCAATCGAGGATCGTTTTGTCCATGAGCTCGCAGGCGTAGGGTTCAAACGACATGGCTGTGACGACAGAGCGGAGACAGGTGTCCAAACTGTCAAAATGGACAGCTATGATGTGCCCGAAAGCAGGCGGCAGCGGGTCAAGTTGCAATTTGACCTCAGTAGTCATGGCCAGGGTGCCCTCCGATCCGGCAAGCAGGGCACACAGATTCATGGGAGGTCCATCAGGATCAAACGGCCTCATGGCCGCCAGGGCATCGAGGGCAAACCCGGTATTGCGCCGGTGAATATCCTTATGGGGGAACCGCCTGAAAATCTCCTGCCGCACCTCCTGGGAGGATAGCTGATCATAAATATCCTGGTAAATGCGCCCTTCGAGGGACGATTGCTTCCGCATGGCATGAAAAGTGTGATCATCAACAGCTCCGAAGACTGCTTCGGATCCATCCGAAAGCACGACCCTCACCTCAAGGAGCTTGTCCCGTGTTGTCCCGTATTTGATGGATGTCGTTCCACAGGAATTGTTGCCCACCATACCACCGATCATGCAGCGGTTTGACGTCGAGGTATTGGGACTAAAAAACAGACCATAGGATTTGAGTGCCCTGTTCAGGTCATCCCGGATGACGCCCGGCTGGACCCGGACCCATCTTTCCTGGGCATTGATCTCAAGGATACGGTGCATGTGTTTTGACACATCCACGACAAGTCCTTTGCCGACAACCTGGCCGGCAAGGGAAGTGCCGGCTGCCCGGGGGATCAGGGGCACGCCATGTTTACTGGAAAATCTGACGATTGAAATGATATCTGCTGTATTCCTGGGAAAGGCCACCCCCAGGGGTTTTGATCGGTATACGGAAGCATCGGTGGCATAAAGGACCCTGTCGATTGGGCGAAAGGCCAGTGAACCTTTCATGGCCTTGTTGAGGTTCTTTAAATGGATAGATATGTCAGAGCCGTTTTGCACAGCAAATGTAAGTTTGAGTTGGAAATATAAACGGTAATGGCCATCTTATGCATAAAAAGAGAAAATAATTCGTTTTTACACCGTTAATTGGTCTATGGAATACAACGTGATATATAGAATGATTTCCCTGGCGGTAGCAATCGCCGGTATCAACATGACAGGCCTTTCACAGTCCGACTGGCAGTTGGAAAAGGAAACAAATGATATCAGGGTCTACCTCAAGGACACTGAAGGCAATGCTTTCAAAAGTTACCGCGTCGAAACGACATACGACGCGCGTTTGGAAACTGTCCTGGCTGTATTGATGGATATTCCGAACATCACCAGCTATTATACAACCATCTATGATGTCCAGGATATTGTGGACTACTCGCCTGTCCACGCGGATTATCTCCTGTATTTTCAAATGCCCTGGCCTCTAAAGAACAGGTTTGCCCGGGTCGAGAGTTTTGTTGAGGTCAGGGAAGACGGATCAGTTTTGGTTTCCACCCATCAAATTCCGACAACGCACACGGAAGCCTCCCTTGTCAGGGTCGCTGATATGAGAAGCACATGGCTCCTGGAAAAAGAACAGGAGGAAACCACCAGGGTCATCCATTCAGGTTTTATGGATCCCGGGGGTAATGTTCCTGCATGGCTGTCGAAAAAAGGGACCATCGACCATACGTACAATGCCGTGCGGAATATGCGGACTGTCTTGCCGAATTACAAAAATGTGAAGGTCGCTTTCCTGAGGAATTGATCTCCAAATTTCAGAAACAACCCTCTCAATCCCGCCAGAATTCATCGTTTACCGTCATCCCAATTTATTTTTTTAGTTTACAGGCCTAAAGCGTTATTGTGGCGATATCCTTCATAAAATACAAGATCGTATTCTGGCTGCTGCTCCTTTTTGTTTTGATGGTGGGCCAAAACGCTTTTACTCAGATGCACGCGGACCACTTTCTCACACCGTTCGAAAATGACTCCAACTATTCTGCCACCTATGAAGAGGTGATCTCCTTCTATGAAGCCCTCGCAGAGGCCTCTCCCCTGATCGCTATGCAACCCTTCGGTATGACCGATACCGGCATCCCCCTTCATGAAATCGTTTTGGACCTGGAAGGTTCCGATGACCCAAAGGCCATCCATCAGTCAGGAAAAGCAATCCTGATGATCAACAACGCCATCCATCCCGGTGAGCCGTGTGGTGTGGATGCGACCATGATGCTGGTGCGCGATATTGCCACAGACAAAAGCTTACAGGATGTCCTGAATCATATTTCCATCGTGATCATCCCATTCTACAATATTGGCGGTGGCCTCAACCGGGGTGCTCAATTCAGGGCCAATCAACTGGGACCGAAAATGCATGGCTTCAGGGGCAACAGGCGGAATTATGACCTCAACCGTGATTTTATCAAATGCGATACCGAAAATGCCAGGTCATTCAATCGGCTGTTCAACAAATGGCAGCCCCACATTTTGATTGACAACCATACCTCCAATGGCGCGGATTACCAGTACACCATGACACTGGTGGCCACTCAAAAAGACAAGCTGGCACAAGGTCCCAGCACGTACATGACAAATGAGCTATTGCCGCAGTTGTACAGGTACATGCAGGAGGCCCATTGGGAAATGACGCCTTACGTGTACGCGCGAAGCACACCTGATGACGGGATCTATGCCTTCCTGGATCTTCCGCGATTTTCATCCGGGTACAGCACTCTCCATCACACGATAGGCTTCATGCCGGAAACCCACATGTTTAAACCTTTTGCCGACAGGGTGATGAGCACTTATCATTTCATGGTGGCCGTGCTGAGAATCATGAATGAAGACCACCGTACCATCATCCGGGTAAAGGAAAATGCCTTGCGTGCCTACGCTTCGGCAGATAGTGTCGATATCAAATGGCGGCGCGATGTATCCCTCTACGATACAATCACATTCAAGGGTTACGAGGCCTCGAAAATCCGCAGTGAAGTGACCGGCATGGACCGCCTGTATTACGATCGCACAAAACCCTATGAGAAAGAGATCAGGTATTACAACACCTTTGCACCAGCTTTAACGATCAAAAAGCCCCGAGCGTATGTTTTGCCAGCTGCTTACAGCCAGGTCATCGACCGCCTCAAATGGAACGGAGTGAAATTTGAGCGGCTTGAGAAAGACACTACTGTACGATGTGCTTTCTATGTCATCAGGGATTTTGACACTGTGGATGCCGCTTATGAAGGCCATTATTTGCACTCGAATGTCGAAGTGGAAAACCGCATCCTGGACTACCCGTATTTAAAAGGCGATATCATCATTCACACGGGCCAGGATGCCGATCGCTATATTGTGGAAACCCTGGAACCCCAGTCCGAGGATTCATTTTTCGCGTGGAACTTCTTTGACAACATCCTGATGCAGAAAGAATATTTCTCTGCCTATGTCTTCGAGGATATTGCGGCTGATTTGCTGCAATCAGATGAAGTGCTCAGGAAAGCGTTTGAAGACAAAAAAGCTTCCGATCCGGAATTTGCAGAGAACAGCAGGGCACAGCTCGATTTTATCTACAAACGCTCACCGTATTATGAATGGACACACAGGCTGTACCCTGTGGGGCGTTTGTATGATTGATTACCTCATTTATGATGATCCTCTCACACGGGCTTTTAACCCGAATTCTTTAACCTAAAGACGGAACTTGTAATACGATCCCTGGGGCGTCTGCACCTCATCCAGGTTGAAACGCTTTGAGGGCAGCTTGCCATCGCTGATCATTTCATAAATATCATCGATGACGGATCTGCTGTCCCCGTAGTAGGAATGCTTTAAAAATCCTGTATCCATGCCCGTGGCATCGATCGTATCCATGCCATTGACAATGACAAGGCGATCACCGGATTCTCCGGCCCGGGGTTCATCGTGCACCTCCTTGGATGCCTTGAGGGCAAGATCTTCCGAAGAGGCATACAGTGTGAGGCGCTGTCCGGTGCCGACGATCTTTGGTGCAATATCCCGCTTGAACACACCAGCATCGATGTCGGGTGCCGACAGGATGATCTCCTTGATGATTTCCCTCAAATCGGACCTTGTGGATACGATCTCAGCCAGGACCTTGCTCAAGGCCCGTGTGCCCATACTGTGCCCGATCACGTAAACATTCTCGGCATCTGTACCATCCAGGACCTTTTCAAAAAACGTTTTCATGTAGGGTTGGGACCACTCGATAGTACTTTCATCGGCGGGATATCGCAACATTTTGCCCTTGGAAGGCCAACTGTAGAACGCCGGAACACCTTTGAACTTCAGGTCGTAGGCGATCTGGGCTGTCCGCTTCGCCGCTTCATCAAAGCTGACATTGTACCCGTGCACAAAGATCAGGATGGACTTTTTCGGATCTTTGGCCAGTTTTTCCCTGAATTGTGCCATAAAAGTTGGCGTGTCCAAAATGTCTACTTTCTCCAGGATGATATGTTTGTCCGGATCCTCAAAGATCTTCCAGCCGAAAAGCGGGCTTTCTATCTCCCCGATCTTGTGGGACCGGGGGATGCTGACCTCACACATGCCGTACACAAGGGTGCCGCGGGCTCCTCCAAACACCTTTTCAGGTTTATCGCTGTCGGTTTTGGCGCGATCCGTGCCATAAAAGACCGGCACGATCGTGTAATTTGGAGTTGCCGCCACAGCCTCTGCAGACTCTTTCATCTCCTCTGCACCTTCCATTTCTTCCAGCTCGTCACCGCCATCC
>JBFKJL010000179.1:0-5622 GCA_041631795.1 Saprospiraceae bacterium
AATTTCAGGAAGAATACATTCAGGCACGGGATACACCCCCCCGAGAACAAGTCGGAGACAAGCCGTCTGGCCATCAGGCAATTCCCTTTTTCACCGTTGATCATTCTGCCTATGGCTCAACATATCGGCGCGCCATCAAAGATCATAGTCAGGGAGGGGCAGGAGGTCGAACGTGGACAGACACTGGCCACAGCCGTGGGATATGTCTCTGTACCTATACATGCACCTGTCTCAGGCGTTGTCAAGAAGATTGCTAATGTCCCGTCTATTTCGGGCCGCATGGTCCCCGGTATCTATCTAGAAGCTTTTCCTTCATCGAGCCAGGAGGTCATTGAAGGGCGGCCCATCCATTACAAAACTGCATCGCCAGAAGAGATTCTCAAAGCGATACAGGACGCCGGTATCGTTGGATTGGGTGGCGCGGCATTTCCCACACACGTCAAGCTTAAAGTACCCGAAGGCAAGACCTGCGATGTGCTCATGGTCAATGGCATTGAATGCGAGCCCTATTTGACAACGGATCATCGCGTCATGCTCGAACAGGCGGATGATATCTACAGGGGTATCCGCTACCTGCTGAAATGCACAGGCGCGAAAGAGGCTATGATCGGGATCGAAGCCAACAAACAGGATGCAGCCGACCACCTCGAAGCCAGCATGCCGGGTGACATTCCGGCATCCATCCATGTGGTGCCTGTCAAGTATCCACAGGGATCGGAGAAGATGCTGATCACGTCTGTTCTCGGTCGCGAAGTGCCTTCTGGAGGATTTCCTATTGACGTCAATATCGTGACGATCAATGTGGCCACTGCCGCCGAGATCGGTCGATTGCTGCCGCATGGCCGCGGTATCCAGGAAAGGGTTGTAACGATCACAGGACCTGGCGTGGCAAAAAAAGGCAACTACCTCATCCCGATCGGCACACCACTGCGTTTTGCCCTTGACCAGGTTGGCGTTTCGGATGACATCAGCGAGGTCTATATGGGTGGTCCCATGATGGGAACAGCTGTGTCCAATCTCGATATATCAATCGTCAAGGGGACATCAGGCATTATTGTTTTTACGTCCAAAGAAGTGCGCAAAAGAGAAAAAGTCATGCCATGCATCAAGTGCGGAGCCTGTGTGGACGCATGCCCGCTGTTCCTCAATCCGTCAAATCTCGGTATCCTGGCCAAATTTGAGGCCTATGACCTGATGGCGGAAGAGCACAATCTCCTGGACTGCTTTGAGTGCGGCTCGTGCTCGTATGTGTGCCCGTCACACATACCCCTGGTCCAGTACTTCAGATTGTCCAAGTCCATTGTGCGCAAGCGTATGGCAGAAAAGAAAGAAAAGGAAAAGAAAGAACCGGAAAAAGCGACAGCATAAATGTTACAGAAGACCTTACATATCAGTACGTCACCCCATATCGTTAAGGGCTTGAGCACAGAGGATATCATGCGCAATGTCGTCTGGTCTCTTCTGCCCGTTGTCGCATTTTCAGTATACATTTTCGGGATCAATTCCCTGTTGGTCATTATCACGGCGACAGTATCCTGCGTATTGACGGAACATTTTTTGTGCCGGTGGTCCGGCAAAACGAGCACCTTGAACGACTGGTCTGCGGTCATCACAGGAATATTATTGGGATTGATTCTACCCCCGATCTTCCCGTTGTGGATGACTTTCGTTGGGGGTGTGACATCGATAGCACTTGGCAAGTTCATCTTTGGGGGGCTGGGGTACAATGTCTTCAACCCCGCTTTGGTAGGGCGTGCTGTCCTGCAGGCCGCTTTTCCTGTGGCGATCACCACATGGTTTCCCGGTATGGCGCCAGGCAGGTTTGCGCAGGTCAATAGCTCGATCCTGGCTTTCCCATTCATGGAACCGACAGTGGATGGAGTGTCTGGGGCGACCCCGCTCTCTGCTTTCAAGTTCGATGGTGTGGTGACAAACACTTACGACCTGGCATTCGGGTTTATCAATGGGTCTGCCGGTGAAACGTGCGCGATCATGATCATCCTGGGTGGACTCTACCTGGCGGCACGGAAGATGATGGACTGGCGCATTCCTGTGGCCATACTTGGCAGTGCAGCGTTATTGAGCGGACTGCTTTACATGTATAATCCCGAAGTCTATCCATCACCGCAGTTCATGCTGTTTTCAGGCGGACTCATGCTGGGCGCCATTTACATGGCCACGGATATGGTCTCCTCACCGATGACACCATTCGGCGTCTGGTCCTACGGTATTATCATAGGCGTTCTGGTCATTGTCATCAGGATTTGGGGAGGATTGCCGGAGGGTGTCATGTATGCCATCCTGCTTGGAAATGCATTGGCGCCACACCTCGACAATGTGGTACGCCCGCGTGTTTATGGAACCGTCAAAACGTCAAAGGCAAAATGAGCACACAGGAACAAATATATAAACCCACGACCAGCAGTTTCGTCATGCTGAGGGCCATGGTCGGCATCGGTCTTATGTGCGCACTAGGCATCGTACTCACATACGAGGGGACCCTCCCTCGGGTAAAACGCCTTAAAGCGGAAGCGCTCGAGCGGGCCATCTTCAGGGTGATTCCCGGGGCAACACAGACCGTCCCGTTTGCTCTATCAGAACAAGAAGGCATCTTTGCCGTCGATGCAGACAGCGACATTGCCCCGGATATGTTCGCGGGGTTCAACGATGCAGGTGAGTTGACCGGTATTGCCATTGAAGCCAGCGGGCAGGGCTATGCAGATATCATCAGGATACTCTATGGCTATGATCCCACACAGGAAGCCGTAGTCGGCATGTACGTCCTGGAAACCAAGGAAACCCCGGGGCTTGGGGACAAGATCGAAAAAGATCCTGCCTTCCTGGAGAATTTCAAGGCCCTTGATGTCTCACTGAACACAGCCAAAGACGCAGTGGCCAACACCGTGGTCACTGTCAAGGCCGGTACAAAGCAAAATCCCTGGGAGGTGGATGGCATCACCGGGGCGACGATCTCTTCAAGAGCCATAGGCAATATCATCGGGACGAGCTCACAGGAGATCATACCCCTGATCTATAAAAATATGGCGTCATTTAAAGTACAAGCGGAACAGAACAATGAGCAGTGATAAATTAAATACAGGAATGACAGAAAAGGGTGGACCCACATCAACAGATGAATTCATCAAGGGATTGTGGCGGGACAACCCCGTCTTTGTCCAGGTTTTAGGGATGTGCCCTGTTTTGGCCGTTTCCAATACGGCGCTGAATGCCCTGGCCATGGGACTGGCGACAGCATTTGTCCTATTGATGTCAAATATCCTTGTGTCCTCGTTGCGCAATTTTATTCCCAAGCAGGTGCGGATCGCGTCGTATATCCTGATCATAGCGACCTTTGTGACGATCACGGATTATGCCATCCAGGCCATCAGTGTGGATCTGCATAAGGCCCTTGGAGCTTTTATTTCACTAATCGTAGTCAACTGCCTGATACTCAGTAGGGCAGAAGCATTTGCATCCAAGAATACCATAGGCAAATCCATTATGGATGCTCTTGGCATGGGGATCGGCTTTACGTTTGCCCTCTTTTGTCTCGGTGCGGTCCGGGAGATTCTGGGCAACGGCAGTTTTTTCGGGCTGGCCCTGTTCCCGGAAGGTTTTCAGCCCTGGATTGTGATGATACTGCCGGCTGGCGGGTTCTTTACCCTTGCCATCTGGCTGCTGATTTTTAATGCATTGAAAACGAAAGAAGCATAACATGGAAAACGAATCCTTGTGGTATATATTCATCAATGCTTGCCTGATCAACAACTTTGTGCTGGCATACTTCCTGGGAATATGTCCGTTCCTGGGCGTATCCGGCAAGATTGATACAGCCTCAAAGATGGGCGGTGCTGTTGTCTTCGTGATGCTGATCAGCTCGGTGTGCGCGTATGGGATCCATGTCCTGCTCGTCGCCATCAACGCGCCTTTCCTCCAGCTGATCTCCTACATTGTGGTCATTGCATCGACGGTTCAGCTGGTGGAGATGTTTGTCAAGAAAATGAGCCCGGCTTTGTTCAGGGCACTGGGGATATTCTTGCCCCTGATCACGACGAATTGTGCGATCCTGGGACTGGCGTTGTTCCAGACTGCAAAGGGGTACAACCTCCTGGAGAGTGTGATTTATGCTTTGGGTGCGGGCGCGGGATTCACCCTGGCCCTGATCCTGATCGCCGGACTTAGAGAGAAACTGGAATTTGCAGAAGTGCCGGATATTGTCAAGGGGACAGCGCTGACATTGTTGATTGCAGGGATACTGTCCCTGTCGTTCATGGGATTTGCAGGATTGGGAAGCAATTAAATGATGAAGACTTTTGTTGATACAGATAACGGACAATAGATTATGTTACAGTCACTGATGATCGGTATTTGCGGTGTGATTGGCCTAATGATCGTTTGGGGCATCGTCCAGTCCTATTGGCGGGATACTTTTCCCGAGGATGTTTTCGACGAAGACGTTTTGGCCGGAAGGTCAAGTTGTGGTAATTGTGGCTGTACGACGCAATGCGAGATGAAAAATTAAATGAATATTAGATAAAAAATAAAACACTATAGCATGGCACATGTAACAGATTTTATGACAGACAAGCAGTTCAAGGCCAGGATCCTCAGCACGGTGCGCCTGACCCCCGAAAATGTGGATGAGATCAGGGAGATCACCATCGAGGTGGACAATCCGGGTTTCAAGTTCCAGATCGATCAGAGCTTTGGCGTGCTGATCGAAGTCGAGGGACCTTACGGCAATACCCATCACCACCGGCTTTACAGTGTGGCCGATATCCCGGAAACCAAAGCAGGAAAGCCTGTCCTGAAAATGCTGGTCAAGCGTTGCTCCTATGTCGATGAGTTCAACGGCGAACTCTACGACGGTGTGGCGTCCAACTACTTGTGTGACCGGCGGCCGGGTGATACGATCACGATCACCGGTCCGCACAGCCTGCCGTTCAAGGTGCCGGAAGACAAAACGGCCAACCTCATCCTGATAGGGATGGGTACCGGCATTGCACCATTCCGTGCGTTCATCAAGCACGTATACAAGAATGAAAAAGACTGGAAGGGCAAGATCCGCCTGTTCTATGGTGCGCGCAGTGGCCTGGAACTCCTCTACCTCAATGACAAGGACGGCGACCTGACCCAGTATTATGATGAGGCAACGTTCGAAGCGTTCCACGCCCTGAGCCCGCGGCCGCACTGGGATGATCCCATCGCCATCGATACAGCCATTGAAGAGCGCGCCGGCGATGTTTTGGATCTTTTGAACCAGACGAATACATACATCTACGTGGCGGGGTATGAAGCGATCCTGGATATTTTGGAAAAGACCTTCTCCCGCATCATGATGTCAGAGGATGCCTGGAAGACACGGAAGGCGGAATTGAAAGCAGGGAACAAGTGGAAGGAAATTGTTTATTAGTTCTGAGTTCTGAGTTCTGAGTTCAGAGTTTTGAGTTCAGAGTTCAGAGTTCTGAGTTCAGAGTCTAGAGTTGACGAATTATTTTAAGTACTGTTGAAACTCAAAACTAAAAACTAGAAACTAGAAGCTATAAACTAGAAACTATAAAATGACAATCATAATCGCGCTCGCAGCTTTAGGGGGACTGACATTAGTGTTGGCAGTCATGC
>JBFKJL010000180.1:0-5589 GCA_041631795.1 Saprospiraceae bacterium
GCGATAGCATCGACAAAATCACCACACTCGATTTCAAGCTTCCCGCCGTTCCCTGGATATTGTCCGCTTGCTCCAGTATTAAAGTCTTGTAGGAAAAGATAGAAAAGATCCTCCCCCTCAGTCGGGACAATCCATTCATGCCATTCTGTATCCGAAGAGTTGGAATTGTTTTCAAGCCTGACACGATCTGATTGATCTTTGAGAATCAAATGCACGGCACCATCACCCGTATTGTCTATCCCGCCTTGAATACGGATTTTAATGCTGGAAGAACCCGTACCGATCCTAAAGGGAATCCTGATTTCACGAGGATTGCCAGAATTTCCCAGCGCCCAGGTTTGTGCTATTTTGGGAGAACAATAGAGCGGGTTATTGTTGCCTGTACCTGTGTTACCAGTGTTTGTTTGATCAATTGAACAACTGCAGCCGTTTGCAATTTGATAGAAAAGCACATCACGCCTATAAGATTCAATTTCTTTATAGAGTGTTCGACTACTGGTTACACTCAGCATTTGATGTCTTAAGTCAATAAGCCGACCCGTTGGTATACAGCCGGAGGCTTCGGCATTGTCAATGGCGTAGCTAAGCTTTAGAGCCAGGAATGAAGGGGGGTCGTCCAGCATTGAACCGTATTCCACGTAACCCACAGTAAGACCTACAGAAAATATCTGGGCAGCTCGTGGATTTTTTATTTCTTGCGAATAACCTAGAGTAATTGTTAGAATAGATAAAAAAAGAACGTTTATTCTTTTTTTATTGGCAATATAAAATGGTCCCAGTCCAAGCATTTTCGAAATGTTTTGAGTTCTGATCCCATAATCATTGTTTTATGTACTTAGTATCAATGATTTGTGTCATGTAAGCATATGATTCACAAAACCACTTTCCTCCACAGGTTTGAAATACCCATGGTGACCACTTTGAAAAACAAAAGAATACAGATTTATGCCGGTAATATTGATGATTTAATCTAAGCAGCTGGCAGGGACCGGTTGCTTTGTTCAATATAATCTTTAAAAAACCAAATAAAAATCTATTTTTTAATAATTGATTGCTTCCTGTTAACATCTTCAAACTACAGGTAAACCTGTCTCATTCTATGCCAGCCTCCAGTTGTTTTTTCATTCTTTGTGGCCTCAGCCTAATCTGTAAAATCAATGGATATTCACTTTGCCCTTTCGGGACCCGGCCTACACACAGGTTTAGCCTATGTCAATAGTAGAGATCACCGCATCACCCTGATCAGACCTTCCTGTATAACTGTAGACACCAACTTGCCCTTCGAAGAAAAGATCCGCCCATAACCCAGGCCCCTGGAATTGGAAGCGCTCGGACTGTCGATGTTATACAACAGCCAGTCGTTGATGTCAAAATCCCGGTGGAAATACATGGCGTGGTCCAGGCTCGCCAGGAATAGGCGGTTGATGTCCACTTCATCTTTGTGTGGATAGACTGCTGAAAGCAGGAGATCGTAGTCAGAGGCAAAGGCAAGGATCTGGTGTTTCATGGGTATGTCTATCTCCGTCGGTTCTGTAACACGCAACCAGAAGTTGCGATGCGATTTGCCCGCCTGTGCATCATCAAAAGCAATGTTTTCCACAGGTCTGAATTCAATGGCATCCTGCTCCCTGGCCTTAGTCTTCTGATAGATTGCGGGTGCCGTTTCCCGGATCAATTCCGCCTGCTCCACATCGGTCAATAAGTTCTCCGGTCCCTTGACTGGAGGCATTTCGTTCTGGTGATCGAACCCTTTTTGCGCTATTTGAAACGAAGCCGCCAGAACAAAGATGGCTTTGCCATGCTGAATGGCCGTCACGCGGCGTGTGCTGAAACTGCCCCCATCCCGCAACACCTGCACCTGGTAGATGATTGGCTTGTTGACATCACCCGGTAAAATAAAATAGCAATGCAGCGAATGGGCCAGCCTGTCTTCCTCTACTGTTCTGTACGCAGCATTCAACGCCTGCGCCAAAACCTGTCCGCCAAAGACGCGCTGCCATGGCGTAATAAAACTCTGACCCCTGAACAATGCATCATCAATCTCCTCTAACGTGATCAAGTCAATCAGTTCCTCCAAATTCTTCATCGAAAATTCGTTTGATAAAAAGCGGCAAGTTAAACCATTTGAACGATTGGCGAAGGTTAACCTTCACACACAACAATATGATTATTGTATTGTAACATTAATTCCAAGTCGCACCCTGTCAAACTTTAGTACATCCTCCGTGCCTTCAAACACATCGGCAAACATAACCCTGTATCCGGCGGATAGACTCAACGCATTCGAGATGCGGTAGTCTATGTCGACACCGCCATAGGGCAGCCATTGCCTGTCCAGGTCATAGGTGATCTCCGGGAATTCAAATGAAGCGCCAGAAGTGTTCTCCGCATCCTGCGATAGCACTTCAAATGCCGTCCTGCCAGAATTTGTGTTAAACCCTGGATTTAAAATATACATATATCCTGCACCAGCACTGACTGAAAGCTTTTGTACAGGCATAACAGAAGCGCGCAGCCCCGCTTCCAGGAAGTAGAATGACTCAAAATAACGCGCAGAAAATTCATTGCTCAGATCGACATTGGCCATTCCGGCATCCGGGCTCGAAGCGGCAAGGTCATCCGCCCCGCTCTGGCCCGCGTCCACCTTCCTTGCAGCCCCGACACCCAGTACAGGACCGAAAGACACTCGCTTCGTGGGCCGCAGTGCCATGTGTATAAATGTTGACAAACCAGGAAAAGACAAGTTGTGAAAATAAGCTGCATCCACGCCAGCGTCAATGCCAATTGCCATATGATGCTTTTCTGCCAATGGCTCAGTCGTTCGACCAGGTATGGGGACAGATCGAATAGGAGAAACCTGGATGGATATCGACTCAAGACGCAATGAAGAGACGGGCAGTACCGCCAGGGATGAAATCCTCTTTTCTTCAACAGAAAATGATCGGGCAGTGCCTTGTGCAATATGGCTATCGGTTTCAGGCTGAATGTTTTCAATTGAATTTGACCGTCGAGGATCAGGGGTCATTTTTAAAACTGGGAGCACAATGTTGTTTTCCGCCGCACTTTGGTTTGAAGACATGTTTTCATCACGGCGTTTTTCAATTATATTGACCTCAACAGATCTTGATGGCCTCTCTTTATTTTGCGCGCCGGCAGCAAGGAATAAAGGACTGGCCTTCTTTTGGATGTCCTGAAAACTGTCTTCGTCATCTCCTGCATTCATGATTCCGAGGGAAGACACATCATCATCCTTTATTAGCTCATTGACTTCATTCGTGCCGCGTTCAACTTCCTGAGCAAAGCTTGGTTTTTCAGAATCAATGTTTTGCGTTTTGGTCTTTTCGCCAACAAGCCGCGACAACAGCAAGATTGCCAACATCAACCCCAAAAGAAGAAGAATGAATATCCAGCGCCTGTCTCTGCGTACAGGCATTGCGCTGTCCAGGACCATAGCCATCTTATCCCAGCCGAGGTCTACCCGCGGTCTTACATCTTTACCCTGTTCCATAGTATTCTATTGATAACAGCCTGGACACCCTGCTGCGCAGCTCTTTACGAGCCTCTGCGAGGTGCCATTTGCTTGTATTTTCATTAATATTCAATCTTTGACTGATTTCTCTATGCGTATAGCCTTCTATAGCGTGCAGGTGAAAGACCTGCATTTGGACATCTGGCAACCCTTTGACCAACGCCATCAGGTCGTCATAATAAAGGTTGCTCTCAGGTTTGACCGAAGGGACTTTGGCCACATTGTCAAACAATAAAAACTTGAGATCCCGAGAATGTTTTCTGAAGTAATTGCTCAGGCTATTAAAAACTATGCGCCTGATCCAGCCTTCAAAAGATCCCTCCCCCTTGTAGGTGTCAATCTTTTGAAACACTTTCAGAAAACCGTCATTGATGATGTCAAAGAGCTTGTCTTCATCACGCGTATACTTCAGGACCATGCGCTCCATGACCGGAAAAAAATGACGGTACAAGGCTTCCTGACATGTCCTGTCATTCTTTCGGCACCCCCTGATGATGTGTACTTCCCATCCTGGCGCGCCCGGATCCGGTATGGTTTTTTTAAATCGCACGGTTTAATGAACCTCAAGTTAGACCGATGCAAGCACTAAAACAAGACACCGAATCTCAAAACCAGTCTTTTATACAACAGGCGCTGTTCGCCCGTATTCCGCGCATCCCATTGGGACGCATAGGTGAATTCCGCTTTCTGAAACTTATAGCCAACATCGAGCATCAGCTTTTCTGCCTTTCGGCCAAAACGCAACCCGAATGACGGGTACACCATCAATCCTCCGGATGCTGCTGTGATCCCGTAATCCTCATCCTTTAGGGCAAAGCTGTATCCCGCGGCGACATTGTAGAACAGGGATGCGTTCTTTGGTGAAAGATACCCTGTCACCTCACCAAACAGAGGGATGAACTTTTCCCCGGTGTTCCAGATCATGACATCGTGACCGACTCCCCCACCCAGGGATAGGTGCCTGTTGAATTTCTTGCCACCGGACACAGAAATGCCAAAGCCATAGACACCATGGGCGCGATCGCCATTATTCGCCGTGATGAGTTGTGTCTTGAAGGTGTAGTACATCCCTTCTTCCTCAAATGTGTACGGATGTATGGCTTCTGATTTGACAAGATCCTTTTTCACCACCTTTTTGACGGCCGCATGTGGAAATTCAAGTTCCAGCCCGTCTGGTGTTTTGATCTTGATAAATTCGCCATACTTCCATTCCAGCACCGTACCTTCCACCATGCTGCCGTATTCCAGGTGGATGACATACAATTGTCCATCGACCTTGTCTGACTGTGCCGAAAGATGGCCTGCTGCACAAATCCAAACGACACAGAACACAACACATATTTTGAGCAATTCTCTCATGACTCCTGTTTTATTCAGTTAGAAACACTTATCCTGCTGATCTCTTTCAGGTCGTCCTTGTCCGTCGCATCGTATTGCATCAATCCTTCTTTTCCGATGACCAACAAATGATCTTCAGCCAGTGAAATGACATCGGTGGCGTGGATGTTCTTGACATGATCCTTTTTACGGTCCTCGATCTTCAACGGATCGGATTTATCAAATACTTTCAGCCCGTAATCTCCCTCACACAGGTAGAGATAATCTCCCCGCACTGACAAACCATGGGGGTTGTCCATTTCATAGGACGCCACCAGGTAAGGAGAATAGATGCTTGAAATATCGATCACATCAAGCTGATTTGTGAATGACTCACAAAAAGATCCGTCCCTGAGTGTCACATAAGCATAATCACCCTGGACAAAGACCGGGTCGCAAGCACGCGCATGCCTGAACTCTGCAACATACTGTGGATTTGAGGGATCCAGGTTGTTGTAGATGAACATGCCGGCATTGGCGCCAATGAACAAGTAATCTTCAAAGGGGAACAACGTTTCTATACCCCAATTGACATACACTGTATTTGTCTGGTTGGGCTTTGCTGCTTCACTTAGATCAAAAGTGTGCAATTCAGTATTGTCAATGGCATAGAGAAAGTCCTTGCTTATTGTAAAGCGGGCAAGTGATCCGCCCGTTCCCGTCACTGAAGGTGCTCCAGAAGC
>JBFKJL010000181.1:0-5586 GCA_041631795.1 Saprospiraceae bacterium
GGTTTGGACAGTACGGATCTTGAAGCAACGGCACGTGCGGATAGTTCTGTTTTGAGAATGACGCAAGCCGCACTTTTTCTGCGTCACAATGCTGGTCGATTTACGTCAAAAACTCAATTGGTATTCACACATTTGGGCAATATTGAAGAGTACAATGCCCTTGCCGGAGAGATGATGGGACGATTTATGTATGGGTATTATATTGAAGGCTCTTATGCCTTATTGGTAAAAGGAACGCATACATTAACAGCGTTTGCCAGATATTCACAATATGATACTCAAGTTGGGACAACCAGTGAGATGACAGACCTAGCTACCAAAAAGGATATATTGACATGTGGCCTGGATTATAAACCCCATCCTGGTGTAGTGTACAAACTGGATTATCAGTTTGTTAAAGGCACAGGTGGAGTGGCAACACGTCACTATGTGACCACAGGATTCGGTGTGTGGTTTTAAAAGGAAGCATTATGTATCTGATCATTTTTTTATTATGTTTTGGATTTCAAGAACCCGGGGGTTTATTGCTGGAATCTTATACCAAGCAGGTCACTAAAGTTGTAGATCGTGTATTTGATACAAAGAATGTGGTGTTTATTCCCGTAGGCTTTGATCAGCCCCTTACTGAAGTGTATCGAATCGAAAAGGATTCGGTTATGATAGGATCAGTTTTTTTAAAATCCGTTCAATCATGTAATATAGGTGGCTGCACAGCCCCTGAAAAAAATACGTCCGGCAGCCGTGAATTTTTCGATCTTCTGATCGTTTCAGATCTGGACGACTCTATAAAGGCCATGCGGGTCCTCAATTATTTTTCTGACTATGGCTACGAGATCAGTTCTAAAAAATATCTTCGGAAATATATTGGTCGAAGTCCCTGTGATTTCATAAATAGAGATGCAACAGTGGATGCCATTTCAGGTGCGACAATCTCATCATCCGCTCTGATCAATGCCATCAATGATCTTTGCGTCGCTAAAAATGTCTTGGCGAAAACCTAAAAGCACTTCGCTGCCCGGTTTCAGGGAAAAACTGTCCGTTTAGTATTAAATTTAGCATATAAACGAATTTAATGAAGTATGCATTCCCTCTGTTTTGCCTCTTCTGTATGACGGGTTGTTTGACGGAAAATAAAATTGACAAGATCAGCGGCTCATTCCAGGCTTTGAATTTAATGTCTTATATCAAGGCCTATCCCGAATCAGATATTCCTGATGATGCTTATTCATCTGCCTATGCCGAGCATGTTCGACTCAAAGATGTAAGTGCAAATAAAAGATTTGAAAATGAATGGGAAGCCATGGGCCCTTTCAATACAGCGGGCCGGACTCTGGCAGTGGCCGTAAATCCGCAGTCAGACAGCACACTATACGCTGGATCCGCATCAGGAGGATTGTGGCGGAGCCGGAAGCTCGGTCTCGAAAGATCATGGGAATATGTCAATACGGGATTTCCGGTCCTTGGAGTTAGTGCCATTGAATTTGCCCCGGGGGACAGTATGACAATGTATATCGGGACCGGAGAAGTGTACAATTATTATGATACAGGGACTGATGGTGCATTCAGGAGGACCAGGGGATCCTGGGGCATTGGAATTCTTAGATCAAGGGATGGAGGCATGACTTGGGAGAAGAGCCTGGATTGGAGTTACAACCAGAAACACGGAGTCTGGATGATCAAAGTCTCACCGGTCAATCCGCAGATTGTGTTTGCCGCGACCACTGATGGCATTTATAAATCTATAGACGGCGGCGACAATTGGACCAATGTATTGCCGGTTATCATGGGCACAGACGTGGATATCAATCCTGTTAATGACAATGATGTCCTGGCTGCCTTTGGTAATTTCAATACGCCAGGGAAGGGCATTTACCGGACATTGGATGGGGGATCTACCTGGAATCTCGTCAGCCAAACGACGGTCCAGGATTTCAATGGTAAGATCCTCATAGCGAGAGCGCCTTCAAATCCCAATAGAATTTATGCATCAGTCGGCAATGGATTCAGTTTTAATGACGGATTTACGTGGTTGCTGCGATCGGCAGACGGAGGCACCAGTTGGTCTATAATTAATACGGTTGATTATTCCAGGTGGCAGGGTTGGTTCTCACATGATATTGCCGTGGCTCCTGATGATCCTGACGAACTTATTGCGGTGGGCATTGATGTGTGGAAATCTACAGATGGTGGCATCAATCTTTTTCAGCGCAGTTCCGGGGGCGTTACTCTGGACACGCCGCCCATAGATGGTCCTGACGGACCTCCACTGTATTCGCATTCGGATCATCATTTTGTTATTTATCATCCCACTATAAAAGACCTTGTCCTGCTTGGCAATGATGGGGGGGTCTTTCTTTCCTATGACAGGGCACAAAGCTTTAGAAGTGCCAATGGGGGGTATCAGTCCACTCAATACTATAATGGATTCAGCATCTCAACTCAAGACAGCAGTTTTGCCATAGGTGGACTACAGGACAACAGTACCTCAATATTCAGGGGAAGCGATGCTTGGCAGCGCGCTATTGGCGGGGATGGCAGTTGGTCAGCCATTAATACAATTGACGACAACAGGGTCTTTGGCTCATGGCAAAACCTTAACCTGCGTGGTTCTACAGATCGTGGACAGTCCTGGTTCAGTATCAATATTCCTTATGGCCCGGGTGAGTCACCTTTATTTATAGCACCTTACGCACTGGCGCCTTCTTCACCAAACATACTTTATGCGTGTGGTATTTATGTGTACAGGACTGAAGACCATGGGCAGTCATGGACTGTGACCAATGGGAATTTTCCATTGAACGGCGATCCCATTTTTGCCATTGATATAGCCAGGAATGATCCCAATGTAGTTTATGTCAGCACAGTCCCAATCAACAATCTTCCAGCAGTGTATAAAACTTCAAATGGCGGTCAGTCCTGGGACCAAACAGGTGACATTCTTCCGGTCAGAGTTCCCAATGATATCGCTATTGACCCTATTGATAACGCAAGGGCATATATTTGCTTTAGTGGGTTTGGCACAAATCACCTTTTTACGACCGATGACGGGGGTGGCTCATGGCATGCTTTGGATTCTGAATTGCCCGATGTTCCTGGCAACGCCATTGCCATCGATCCGCTCAATCCTGACATCATCTATTATGGAACAGATCTCTCCGTTTATGTTTCCCAGGATAAGGGACAAACCTGGGATGTATTTGATACGGGATTGCCGCCGGCTGTGATCGCAATGGACCTCAAAATTTCTCCCACGGACCGGAAACTTTGGGTGGCTACGCATGGAAATGGGACTTACAGGGTGCCTGTGGTTTCCTCAATCGTGAGCGTTGAGAAAGATCCCTTCAAGCCAGGAATAAAGGTCTATCCAAACCCTTCAAGCGATTTTATCAGGGTCATTCATGAGGACCCTTCGTGTTTCAAGGGCAATTGGTGCCTGTTTGATCAATCGGGAAGGAGGGTGGCTTGTCGCCAAATAGATGAAAGCTTGAGCGTCGTGGACTTGGTAAAGGGAGTTTATTATACCGAAATCCGATGTGGTAATTCACTTTTGAAAACAATCCCGGTGGTCATACAATAATACCAATTAACCCAGCGCTTCTGCCAGCTCATCCGTGAGCTCGAGGTTGTGATACACAGCCTGCACATCATCGTCGTCTTCCAGGGCCTCAACCAGGGTGAGGACTTTTTGGGCATCATTCATGTCGAGTGTAGATGTCGTCGTCGGGATGCGTTCAAGCGTGGCGCTCTTTGGTTCAATAGACAGGTCTTCCAGTTTCTTTTGCATGTTGCCAAAATCCTCAAAATTGACAGTAATGGAGATTTCTGCGGCTTCGTCATCCACTTCGAGGTCTTCTGCACCACCATCGATCAATTCGAGTTCGAGTTCATCCGGGTCATGCCCTTCTGAAGAGATGATGAAAATGCCTTTGCGGTCAAACATGAAATCAACTGAACCTGATGTGGCAAGGTTTCCCCCCTTTTTGTTGAATATCGCCCGAACATTGGCGACAGTTCTTTGCGTATTGTCTGTAGTCGTTTCGACAAATACAGCAATCCCTCCGGGCGCATATCCTTCATAAGTGGGCTGGAACAATGCGGAAGATCCCGATTCCAATGCTTTTTTTATGGCTCTTTCGATGTTGTCCTTAGGCATGTTAGCACCTTTGGCATTCGATATGGCCAGGCGTAAGCGTGGATTAAAATCGGGGTCTCCACTTTGCCCTTCTTTGACAGCAATGGATATTTCCTTGATAATACGTGAAAAGATTTTGGACCTCTTGGCGTCAGCTGCACCTTTTTTCCTCTTGATCTTTGACCATTTATTATGACCCGCCATGATTGTATATTTTTCCCAGCAAAATTAAGCAATTCTCTCCTCAGTCTTTAAATTTTTACAATCCCAGAATATCCTCAAATGAAAAGACTCCTTTTCTTTGAGCTATAAACTCTGCAGCTATTATCGCGCCTTCTGCAAACCCCTCACGACTGCGGGCTTGATGGGTAAAAACCAGTTTGTCTAAATCGGACGTGTAACTGACAGAATGCTCTCCCTTGACATTGGCTACGCGATGGCTGATGATAGGGATTTCATTTTCTTTCCCGCTTGGTTGGTTGACCCAATTGTCCTTGCGTTCTATTCTCTTGACGATGTCTTCTGCAATAGTGATGGCTGTGCCGCTGGGTGCATCCAGTTTTTCCGTGTGATGCGTTTCCCGAATCTCAACCGAAAAGTCGGGTTGGGTATTCATGATCATGGCCAGCTTTTTATTGATGTGAAAAAAAATGTTCATGCCGATGCTGAAGTTTGAGGCATAGACAAATCCGGTTTGGAGATCGGTGTAGAGGGTGCGTACCTGCTCCCTGTAGCGATCCCAACCAGTTGTGCCACAGACTGTTGGGATGCCTTTTCGCGCAAGAATTTCGAGATTGGCCACAGCTGATTCTGGTTTTGAAAACTCTATAGCGGCATCAATGCCCGGAGGCAGGTTTTGCATATCCCCGGTATTTGTGCTTCGAATGATAACCGACACGGTATGACCTTTCTTCTCCGCGATCCTGTGAATGGTTTTGCCCATTTTCCCATAGCCGATGATAGCTAAATTTAATTTGACTTTATGCATATTTAATACTACTGTTTCTAACGGTTTAAAATAGGATATTCCACCTTGAAATGAAAGCAAAATTGACCAGAGATTCAATTAAAATGGAACAAACAGGGTATATTCTCAGGAGTAATGTTTGTGAATGTCATGAATACCTCTATTTTTGACTTTGCAATAGTCCATAGAACATATCCATTTTAATTCAAATGCATTAGAATGGGATGGTTTAAAAGATTCAAAGACGGAATACAAACAGCGACCAAGCACAAAAAGGAAGCTCCTGATGGGTTGTGGTATAAATGCGTGTCGTGTGGTGAACCTATAACTGTCAAGGAGTTAAGGGAAAATTTCTACTTGTGCACAAAATGCGGACATCATACAAGGATAGGGTCCTATGATTATTTCGACCTGATCTATGATGGACGCTATAAAATACTTTTCACAAATATCGTTTCACAGGATTTTCTGGAATTTACCGACCTTA
>JBFKJL010000182.1:0-5551 GCA_041631795.1 Saprospiraceae bacterium
GTGTCGCTGAAAACTCTTTAATCTCAACTTATCGATCGAGGTATTTTTTGCGATGGTGCGCATCCAGGTAAACAGACTGCTTCTTGACTCATCGAACTGGTCAATATTATTCCAGATCTTTAAAAATGTTTGTTGAAGTATTTCTTCGGAGGCTTGTTGGTTTTTCAGGATCCGGAAAACGATGCCATAAAGCGACCCGGAGTAGTTTTGGTATAAAACACTGAGCGCCTTGGGGTCTTTTTGCTTGAGTTGATTGACGAGCTTGATCTGTTTATCCAAAATCGAAATGGAATTTCTGCTGTAAAGATATGGAATTCAATTTCTATAAAAGAATGGGCCAAATGTCTGGCATGCAGGCTTATTGCAAATCCCTTTAATTGACGATTTTATAACAATGATCATTGAGGCTTATGACCCGAATCATTTAAAATGCTATCATATCCGGTTTATTTGCAAATTGATGGATAAAGCAATTAAGGGTTTAATTAAAAAGGGCATTCTGATTTAAATACTAAAGTTAATCCGCCTTGTCTATTCTAATTATTTAAGTGAATAAGCCTGGAAACTTCATAAGAATAATTAAAATGAAAAATCAACTCACCTTATTCTTTCTGTTCATTTCATTCATCTCTGCAGCGCAAAACCTGGAAGTGGAAGGGAAAGCGAGGATGATGGATATGGATCTGATCAATACGGCTGACAGTGTTGTTGTGCAATTGCAGGACGCAACCTTAGCAATTCGGGATGTGTCTACCTTATCTTCATTTGCAATATCTCCCAGTCTAACTGGAGTCCATTCTATTGGGCCTGAACCTACATCTTTGTATGTATCGGGGAATTATGCTTACGTGGTTGATGCCTCGTCAGATGATTTGAAAGTAATTGACATATCAAATCCATCAAGCCCTTTCCTTACAGGAAGCATGGGCGTTGGATCCATTCCTTCTGCAGTACATGTTTCAAGCCGATATGCTTATGTTGTGGATCAGGATTCTGAAGAACTGAAAATTATTGACATATCGAATTCTTCTTCTCCTGTTCTTATGGGAAGTCTCGGCATTGGATTGCTCCCGTCGGCACTTTGTATTTCAGGCCATTATGCATATGTTATAAATGGCTTTACAGATGACCTGAAGATTATAGATGTATCGGATCCCGCATCTCCAGTATTGGCCGGGAGTTTGCCCATAGGTTCCATCCCGAGGGCAATAACCCTGGAAGGTATTCATGCTTATATAGTAGATGGTGGATCACAAGATTTGAAGGTTATAGATGTATCAGATCCTTATGCTCCTTCTTTAGTCGGCAGTGTGGCGATAGGTTCCATCCCAAATGCTATTCAAGTTTCTGGTCGTTATGTCTATGTAGTGGATTCTGGTTCAGATGATCTGAAGGTCATTGATGTTTCGAATCCATCAACTCCTGTCATTGCTGGAAGTCTTGGTATTGGCTCCAATCCCACTTCTTCTTTTATTTTTGGTCGTTATGTCTATGTAGTGGATTCTGGTTCAGATGATCTGAAGGTCATTGATGTTTCTGTTCCATCATCTCCAGTTTTAGTGGATAGCCTGGGCATTGGCCCCTCACCTGAATCAGTATCTGTTTCTGGACAACATGCCTATATTGTTGATTCTGGTTCAGACGACCTTAAAGTGATCAAGTTGTCGGGAGAGGAACACACATCAGTTGTGGTACATTCAATGGAAGTGGGACAACTTCAGGTACGCAACGACATCAGAGCACTGGGTCAATTACAGATAACCGGTGGGATTAATGTAGGTGTTGGGGGCGTGTTTTCGGATGGCGATATCGGCATATCTTCCAGGCTTTCACTTTCAAGCTCCAACAATAACAGCATTGCAATTGAATCAGTTGGCGATAAGGGCATTGCCATTCATTCTGCAGGAAGTGATGGGATCTTTGTGGATAATTCCACTGACTGGAGTGTTAACATTCAAGGCGACAAGAACCTGACGGGAACACCCTCAGGACATATTTCCCAGATCTATAACCGTTCAACAGGAACCAATGCCGATGTTTTGGCACTCAAAGTGGGTAATACTGCAAATCCCGGAAGTGCAAACAATTTTATGACCTTTTTTAAAGGTGATAATAATGCAATTGGATCGATAGAAGGGAATGGTTCAGGTGGGGTCACATTCAAATCAGGGAGCGGAGATTTTGCAGAGTACATGCCTGTAAGATCTAAAGACGAACAATTAAAGCCAGGCGATATTGTTGGGATAATCGATGGAAAGATTACACTGAATACAGGAAATGCCGATTATCTAATGGTTATTACTGATCGTGCTATTGTATTGGGAAATGAGCCGGAAAACAAAGAAGACTATGCGGTTGTAGGATTTATCGGACAGGTCCCGGTCCGGGTCCTTGGTGTTGTCAATGCCGGAGATTGGGTAGTGGCAAGCGGATTTCATAATGGAACCGGAACGGCAGTGCCACAAAATCAAATTACACTGGCAGATAAGATCCTTGGGCCCGCCCTGGAAAGCAGTACTGACCACGGAGTTAAAATGATCCATACAGCTATTGGCCTGGATCAAAGTTCATCGAGAGATTTTATTATACAGCGCTTATCAGAAAGCCTTGAAATGCAGGAAAAAGTGATTAAGGATCTTCAGAGGCAATACAGGTCATTATTATTGGAATGGTTGGAATACAAAGACCAACACTAATATTTTATTTATGAAAAATCTTGTCACACTATTACTACTCTTTAATGTTTTGATCCTACAGGCACAGAATCTTGAAGTGGAAGGAAAAGCCCGCATTACGGAAATGGATAAAGTGAATACAGCGGACAGTGTTGTGGTCCGTTTGGAAGATGGCACTCTGGCGTTGAGGGATGTATCTACCTTATCTTCTTTTGGAGTTGAACCGATCCTTGTTGGCAGTTTGGGAATTGGGAGCAGTCCCTGGGCTGTGGCTGTATCCGGCCGCTTAGTCTTTATTGTGGATAATATTTCAAATAATCTAAAGGTGGTTGATGTGTCAGACCCCACAGCTCCTGTTTTATTGAGCAGTTTGGGAATTGGGGGTAATCCCTGGGATGTATCTGTATCTGGTCGCTACGCTTACGTTGTGACTTCTGGGGGTGACTTTAAAGTGATAGATGTATCAGACCCGACGTCTCCTGTTTCAGTTGGCAGTTTTTCTATAGGCTTTGGTCTTACATCTGTTTATGTTTCAGGCCACTATGCTTATACTGTAAATTCAATTTCATCACAACTTAGGGTAATCGATATATCAGACCCGACGTCTCCTTCTTTAGCTGGTGAATTGGTCATTACCCCGGACCTATTATCAGTGTATGTATCCGGCCGCTATGCTTATGTAAGTAGTCCGGGATTTCTAGATATCATCGATGTCTCTGATCCGACGTCTCCTTCTTTTGCTGGAAGTTTACTCATCGGAAATAATCCCTGGACCGTGTCTGTAACTGGGGGTTATGCTTATGTTGTGGATTCTGGCTCAGATGATTTGAAAGTGATCGATGTCTCTGATCCGACATCTCCCACTTTAGCTGGAAGTTTGAATATTGGCTCAAACCCGACTTCGGTGTTTGTAACTGGGAGTTTTGCCTATGTTGTGGATTCTGGATCAGATGATCTGAAAGTGATCGATGTCTCAGTTCCAGGTTCTCCTGCCTTAGCCGTGAGTTTGCCCATAGGCTCTATCCCGAATGGTATTAGTGTTTCCGGTCGCTACGCCTATGTTGTGGATTCTGGCTCAGATGATTTGAAAGTGATCGATGTCTCAGGAGAAGAGCACACATCGGTGATCGCCCACTCAGCAGAGGCTGGAAACCTGCAGGTACGCAATGACATCATAGCTCAAGGGCAATTGAAAGTGACAGGCGGCATTACTGCCGGAGTTGGAGGTATATTTTCTGATGGCGATGTGGGTATTTCTGGCATGCTGACCATATCAAATGCCTCAGATGATGGCATCACAATTAAATCGGCCGGAGAAGACGGTATTGCGATCAGTTCAGCCGGAAGTGATGGCATCTTTGTGGAGAATGCCACAGATTGGAGCATTAACATACAGGGCGACAAGAACCTGACCGGGACACCTTCGGGCCATATCGCTCAGATCTACAATCGTTCAACAGGGACAAACGCTGATGTTTTGGCACTCAAAGTGGGTAATACTGCAAATCCCGGAAGTGCAAACAATTTTATTACTTTTTTTGAGGGCGATGATGACGATATAGGCGCAATCGAGGGCAATGGTTCGGGTGGTGTTACTTTTAAGTCCGGAAGCGGAGATTTTGCAGAGTACATGCCAGTGCTATCCAGTGAAGAGCATTTCCAGGGAGGGGACATCGTAGGCGTCATTGATGGCAAGATTAGTCTCAATACCAAAAATGCAGACCACATAATGGCAATTTCCGATCGGCCCATAGTTGCGGGAAATGAACCTGAAAGCATTGAGGGTTACCAGATTGTAGGATTCGTTGGTCAACTCCCGGTTCGTGTAAGAGGGGTGGTTAATTGCGGTGACTGGATTGTATCCAGCGGACTCAATGATGGTACAGGCATTGCTGTTTCATCCTCCGATATCACTCTGGAGCACCAGGTCCTTGGACCTGCCTGGGAAAGCAGCTCCGATCCCGGGATCAAGCGAATAAATACAGCAATTGGACTTGATAAGACCAGGGCGAGGGATGTTATTATTAGACGCATGGAAGCTGACCTTGGAAACCAACAAAATCAAATCGATGATATTCAACGAAAGATTGATCTTCTGGGGGCCCTTATCAGGAATACGAAAAGTTAATGTCTATTATTCAAAGGCAAGAAATACAATCCTCACAATGCTCTGTCAAGACCTATCTTCATGTTAAGATATTCCACTCAACTGCGACAATGCCATAGCGGCAAACGTGAGTGTCAGGAAAAATCCCACCATATCAGTTATCGTCGTCAGTATGGGTCCTGAAGCCAGGGCCGGATCTACTTTAAATCCCTTTAGAATAAGAGGCACTGTGCCACCCAGGCACACGGCCAGGAGGGTATTGATTGCCAGTGCACCACCGACGACAAAGCCCAGCCAAATATTGCCTTTCCACAGTAGGGCTGCCAGGCCAATGAGGATACCAAGAACAAGCCCATTAAGCAGGCCGACTTTCAATTCCTGCCATAGGACACGCCACACTTCCCGGGGTTCGACGACACCAATCGACAATTCCCGCATACTGACGGCAACAGCCTGGTTGCCCGAACAGCCGCTCATGTCCGAAATGATCGGTAGAAATACGGCCAATGCGATCACAGAGCTCAGGGTATCCTGGTGCAGGGCAATAACACTGGCAGCGATGATGTTGAGCAGAATATTGACAGACAGCCATGAAAGTCGGCGCCGGGCACGCAAGGTGACAGGCATGGTTCTCAGTTCGTCACCTCCAATGATTCCCTGGCTTTCGAGATGTTCAATTGTGATCCTTTCTGTTTGGGCTTCGAGCACATCGCGACGGAGCACAACGCCTATCAGTATACCGGCGTCATCCACAACCGGCGCCCCGAAA